>JAFUGO010000069.1 GCA_017469325.1 Mogibacterium sp.
ACTTTCTTGATGACATGCTGGCGCAGGGGTTCTGCAGGCAGATTGACCTCGACAACGTGATCGAGGTCACATGCATAGAAGATATTGAAAAAGCGCTCGAAAGCGCGGGTAAGACAGACGATACAAGGACTTCAAAGTACACTGATCTTTAATGAAGAATCTGTTTAAAACACTCATGCCTTATAAATGGACCGCATTGCTTGTTCTGCTTCTCATGGCAGGACAGGCTTTTTGTGAGATGAGTCTTCCGCAGTACACGCAGGCTCTCATCGATACCGGCATCCAGAACAGAGGCATAGAGCACATCGTACCTGAAGCCATCACGGTATCCGAATTCGAAGCCGCTTCTTCGGGAATGAGCGATGAAGAAGCATCGCTGTGGAGCGGCGCTTTTATAACAGATCAGGCTGAGACCGGAGACTCCGGTACGGCGATATACAGAAGAAAAGAACTAAGCGAAGAAGAACTCGATTCTCTTGACGATTCTCTCCTGACTCCTGTCGTGGCGCGCTACGCCGAAAAGAAAGGAGAGAGCATCGCGGATCTTGATGCCGGGACGGAAGAGAACGGAGAGCCTTCTTCAAACAGCAATATGCTGGCGATGGGAATAGCCTACGCGGGCGACTGCGATGAAGAGGCAGGGCTCGACATACTCGCGATACAGAACGCATTCATGTTCAGGTGCGGCGGAATGATGCTCCTTATGTCGCTCGCCGTCATGGGCTTCACGACTCTGGTCGCTCTGCTGGCCGCGAGGGTCGGAGCCGGGATAGGCAGGGATCTCAGATCGAGACTTTTCTCGAACGTCATGTCATTCTCGAGCGCCGAGATGAACGAGTTCCGCACATCTTCTCTCATAACGAGAGCCACGAACGACATACAGCAGGTGCAGATGACATCTACCATGATGCTGCGCATGATGCTCTTCGCGCCGTGCATCTGCACTTGGTCCATCATAAAGGTATACCAGACGCATGCTCACATGAATTTCGTCATCGTGACAGGCGTGATCGCCATCCTTCTGATGGTGGGAACGGCCTTTGTGATAGCCATGCCTAAATTCAAGATAATGCAGACTCTCATCGATGCGCTGAACGCGGTCTCGAGAGAGATACTTACGGGCATACAGGTCATCCGCGCGTTCGGCCGTGAAAAGACTGAAGAAGAGCGCTTCGACAAGGCAAACACAGACCTTTACAGAAACCAGCTCTTCGTGAACCGCACCATGATCTCAATAACCCCGATACTGATGATAGTCATGTACGGCATATCGGTATGGATCACATGGGTAGCCGCGGAGAGGATAGATGCCGGCAGCATGCAGGTAGGCACCATGACTGCATTTATAGCGTATTCGATGGAGATAGTGTTCTCGTTCCTGATGATAGCCGGTATGGCGATATTCATCCCGAGGGCAGGCATAGCAGCCGACCGTATCTATGAGGTCCTTAACACAGAGACCTCGATAAAAAACAGCGAAGATGCGGTATCCCTCGATGAGGCGGCAGATGCTTCGGGCCGCGGAGAGATCAGATTCGAGCACGTCACCTTCAGGTATCCCGATGCGGAGGAAGACATCCTCACGGATATCGACTTCACCGCAAAGCCGGGCGAGACCACGGCCATCATAGGCGCGACGGGCTGCGGCAAGACAACGCTGATCAACCTTATACCGCGCTTCTTTGAAGCGACGGAGGGCAGGGTCACGGTCGACGGGATCGACGTGAAAGACATAAAGCTTGAGTCTCTGAGAGATGAGATAGGCTATGTGCCGCAAAAGGGCATACTCTTCTCGGGCAGCGTGGCCGACAACATCCGCTGGGGCGATGAGGACGCGTCCGATGAAGAGGTAAAGCGCGCGGCAGAGATATCCCAGGCACTTGAGTTCATAGAAGAACGTCCGGACGGCTTCGAAAGGGAAGTCTCGCAGGGCGGAGCCAATGTGTCGGGAGGTCAGAAACAGAGGCTGGCCATAGCAAGGGCTGTCGTCAAAAAACCGCGCATCATGCTCTTTGACGATTCTTTCTCGGCACTCGATATGAAGACCGATGTGGCCCTCAGAAAAGCTCTTGCGGAATACACCTCCGAGAGCACCCGCATAATAGTGGCGCAGAGAGTCGGCACTATACTCCACGCTGAGCAGATAATAGTGCTCGATGAGGGCAGGATAGTCGGAAAGGGGACCCACGCAGAACTCATGAAGAACTGCGATATATACAGAGAGACCGCGATCTCGCAGCTGTCGGAGGCTGCGCTTGCATAGCAGATGGCAGAAAACGAAAAAGCAAAAAATGAATATGAAAGCGAAGACCGCGAAACTGCGCTGACGGGGCAGGGAGACGGAAAGCGCCAGAGAAGGCGCGGCGGAGGCCCGAGCAGCATACTCGCTCCGGGAGAGAAGCCTAAGAACTTCCGCAAGGCCATAGGCGACACGCTGAGATACATGGGCGGCTATAAATTTGCCATAGCTGTCGTTATTGTGGTGTCCGCGGTCGCGACCATCTTTGAGACTGTCGGACCAAAAGTCATGGGGCGCGCTACCACGCTGCTCGCCGAGGGAGTCATGAACAAGATCCACGGCACGGGCGGCATAGATTTTGATGCCATAGCAAAGGTGCTGCTGATGACCCTGGCTCTGTACTTTATAGGGGCCATCGCCCAGTATGTGCAGGCTCTCATCATGACAAACGTGACCCAGAAGATAGTATACAGGATGCGTAAGGATATATCCGAGAAGATAAACCGCATGCCGATAGGCTACTTCGAGCGCGTTCAGACCGGCGAGATACTCTCGCGCATAACCAACGACGTCGATACGCTGGGGCAGTCGCTCAGCCAGAGCATTTCAAACTTCATATGGGCTATAATAAGCATGTGCGGTATAGTAGTGGTGATGCTGACCATCAACGTCACCATGACTCTCATCGCGCTGCTCGTGATACCGCTTTCGGCACTCGTTATGGGGCTTCTCATCAAAGTGTCGCAGAAACACTTCGCGGCGCAGCAGAAGTATCTGGGTATAATCGACGGTCAGGTAGAAGAGACTTTCTCGGGCCACCTTGTCGTGAAGGCCTTCAACCGCGAAGGCGCCGTGAAAGAGGAATTCGACGAGTCCAATGAGATGCTGTATGAATCCGCATGGAAGTCGCAGTTCATGTCGGGACTCATGCGTCCTCTTATGAGGATAGTCAGCAATCTGGGATACGCTGCCGTAGTAGTTGCGGGCGGAGTGTTCTGCGTAAGAGGGGCCATAGGAGTAGGAGATATCCAGGCTTTCGTCCAGTACGTAAAGAACATAGGCCAGCCTATACAGGATATTGCGCAGATAATGAACCAGGTGCAGTCTATGGCGGCTGCCGCGGAGAGAGTCTTTGAATTCCTTGATGAGGAAGAAGAGATCGATGCTCCGGGTGCCGATGAAGAGATGGGCGAAGTAAGCGGCGCTGTGGAGTTCAGGCACGTGAAGTTCGGATATACCAAAGATCATCCTGTTATCAAAGACTTCAGCGCCAGGGTAGAGCCTGGGCAGAAGATAGCGATCGTAGGTCCGACGGGTGCGGGCAAAACAACTATGGTAAAATTGCTCATGAGGTTCTATGATGTGGATGGAGGATCCATAAGGATCGACGGCCACGACATCAGGGAATTCACCCGCAAAGAACTTCGCGATAATTTTGCGATGGTATTGCAGGATACATGGCTGTTCAATGGTACAATAAAGGAGAACATAGCTTACGGCAGGGAAGGCGCCACGAATGAAGAGATAATCAGCGCCGCGAAGACCGCCAAAGCGCATCATTTTATAAAGGCGCTTCCGGGAGGCTACCGCATGGTGCTGAACGAAGACGCAACAAATATCTCTGAAGGGCAGAGACAGCTCCTGACTATAGCCAGAGCGGTGCTCGCCGACAAACGGCTCCTGATACTCGATGAGGCGACATCCTCGGTAGACACCAGGACCGAAGAAGAGATACAGAAAGCAATGGACGCTCTGACAGAAGACCGGACGAGCTTCATAATAGCTCACCGGCTGTCTACTATAAAGAATGCCGAACTGATCCTCGTTATGGATCACGGCGATATAGTCGAACAGGGTACACACGACGACCTGCTCGCAAAGGGCGGGGTATACGCAGTATTATATAACTCACAGTTTGAAGAAGTTGGTTAAACAGAAAGGCAGATGGACATGAGAAACTACAGAGAAGAATACGAATACTGGCTCGCATCGGATGCTGTCGATGAGAAGACCAAAGAGGAGCTCAGAGCCCTCGAGGGAAACGAGGCGGAGATCGAAGGCAGATTCAAAGCTATGCTCACCTTCGGTACAGCCGGACTTCGCGGCATCATGGGAGCCGGCATCGGCTGCATGAATGTCTATACCGTAAGGTATGCCACCCAGGGACTCGCAAACCTCGTTATCGAAAACGGCGGACAGATCGGCGGAGACTCGAAGGAGGGCAACGGAGTAGCGATCGCACATGATTCGAGAAACAACTCCAGACTCTACGCAGAAGAGGCGGCATCGGTACTGGCGGCTAACGGTATCAAAGTATACATCTTTGATGACATGCGCCCTACACCTGAGCTTTCGTTCGCTGTAAGAGAGACCGGCTCGTTAGCGGGCATCAACGTGACCGCAAGCCACAACCCTAAGGAGTACAACGGATACAAGGCTTACTGGGCTGACGGAGCTCAGCTCGGACCTGAGCACGCCGACGTGGTATCTGCCGAGATCGCCAAGATCGACATCTTCAAAGATGTAAAGACGATGGACTACGACAAGGCTGTTGCCGACGGCATCATCGAGATACTCGGTGATGAGATGGATCAGGTATACATCAGCAAGGTCATGGAGACATCGATCACACATAAGTATATCGACCAGGTGGCAAAGGACATGAAGATCGTCTTCACACCTTTCCACGGCGCAGGCTACAAGCTGGTCCCTGAGATCCTCAGAAGACAGGGCTACGGAGCTATCATCCCTGTAGAAGAGCAGATGGTACCGGACGGCAATTTCCCTACGGTCAAGTCGCCTAACCCTGAGAATACAGAGGGCTTTGCTCTCGCGATCGAATATGCGAAGAAGTATGACGCAGAGCTCGTTATCGGAGTCGACCCAGACAGTGACAGATGCGGCTCGGTCGTAAAGGCCGGAGACGAGTACAAGATCCTCACGGGCAACCAGGAGGCATGCCTGATGATGGACTACATCTTCACGGTCAGAAAAGAGCTCGGCACGATGCCTGAGAATCCGTTCGTCTGCAAGTCCATCGTTTCTACCGTAATGGCAAACAGGATCGCCGAGTACAACAAGGTCAAGATGTACGAGGTGCTTACTGGATTCAAGTTCATCGGAGAAAAGATAAAGAATCTGGACGAGAACGGTGATGAGAACTTCCTCTTCGGATTCGAAGAGAGCATCGGATTCCTCGGCGGCACATACGCAAGAGACAAGGACGCCGTATTCGCGGCTATGATGATGGCTGAGGTCGGATGCTACTACAAGGCAAAGGGCATGTCAGTATATGACGGCCTGATGGCTCTTTATGACAAGTACGGATACTTCATCGAGAACACCGAGTCCACAGTATTTGAGGGCTTCGATTCCGCAGAGAGAAGAGAAGCGGTCATGGCTAACATCAGAGAGAACGCTCCTTCTGAGATCGGACTCAAGGTAAAGAAAGTTACGGATTACCTCGGAGACGTTCCGGGATTCACAAAGAGCAACGTGCTCTTCTACGATCTTGAGGACGGCTGTGCGGTAGCAGTAAGACCATCCGGCACCGAGCCTAAGATCAAGACTTACGTAATGGCACAGGGAGCTACCGAAGAGGAGGCTGAAGCCAACCGCAAGGCTATAAGAGAGGCAGTAAACGCTCTGCTGGCGTAGGAGACTCCGCATGAAACAAGACAAAGCCATGACAGCCATAGGCGTGCTGGGCATAGTGCTCAGCCTGCTGATGATGTCCGTGGGAAAGTTCATATACGGCGGCATAACCCTGCTGTTCGCATTCGCGGTTTTCTGGAACCGCGGCGGTGGAAAGCGCAATGACCGCAGCATCTATGAGAAGATCGTAAAAACGGATCTCAGCATAGAGGATATCTATGAGAAGCTGCGCGACGTCGAGACGCCTCTCGGGAAGGCATGGATCGCTGAGCACAAGGGATTCCCCGGTGACAGCATAGTATTCGGGCCGGGCATGTTCAGCGACTGTGTAGTGATATCGCCTCAGAAGGGCGGCGTCAACATCCGCAATATCACAAAGGCCGGTAATATCATCGGAAAAAAGGAAGACGAGTACCGCTTTGACGGCATCATCGATACCGACGGTCTTGAGACGACTCCCGAGAGATATGCCGTGTTTGCGGCATTCAAGCTTACCGCTGTCGTCATGACAACGGAGCTCTGCCGGATGATAGAAGAACTTTCAAAGAACGGTACGGCTCAGGTCCCGGCAGGTCTGGGTATGTTCAGGCTGCTTTACCACAACTCGGTCAACGGATGGTTCAGGGACGCTGACGGAAATGACGTCCTCGGGGTAGAAGCGTCATATGATCCTTTTGTGTCTAAGGTATCCGATGCCGACGGCAACGAGATGGCATCCATAGTGCCGCATGCGTTCAACAGAAACGGCAGGGTCAACGACCTGATGGGATATGCGATGTCGGCGGACGGAGAGCCTTACTGCGAAGTCAGAAGGTTCAAAGAAAACGGCAAGGAAGGCTTCGCCTGCGATACTCCGGACGGGGAGTTCAGAGCGGTCATCTTCCCTTCGTGCCTGAAGGCGAACGTGTCCTGCAACTACATCATCGAGCGCGACGGAAAGACCATGGCGGTGATCGGAGGCTCGCCTAATCTGCTGTTTGAGAATGAAGGATGGCAGCGCAGCGACCTCGTCCTGTCATACGATGACGATTATCTTGTGCTCTATGCGGCGCTTGAAACTTTTATTCTGACTATTAACTCGGGTTTTTTGAAATAACAATATATGTATGGTATTATTAGTCAGAAATATCTACCAGTAGTATTAAAGAGGTAATAAAGATGAAGAAGATACTTCTTCCTGTTGAAGAAACTCAGCGCAGCCTCAAGGCCCTGCGTTATGTAAAAAAACACTATACACCTGAAGAGGCCGAGCTCGTTCTCATGATGACAGACGAGAGCCTCGGCTATTCGGTAAAGTCCGACGCAGAAGCCGCTGCTCTTAAAGAGATCGAAGGAAAACTCGATGATATCGCGGCATCTCTCGAAGGCTATAAGGTCACAAAGATTCCTGCAGTCGGAAAAGCCGGCGTCAGGATCACCCGCGCGGTCCGCGAGACCGGAGCCGACCTCATAGTAATGACTAAGTCCTCGCAGGAGGATATGCTCAGCTCCATAGGCACGACCGCAGAATACGTGATCAACAACGCACCTTGCGATGTTGTCATCGTAAGCGAACAGGTCAACGCACGCAACGAGTACAGAGGCCTTGTATTCAGAACGGCAAAGGGCACCGTAAACCTCAGAGGACAGCTCGGCGACAAACAGAGCGAGTGCATGCTCCCAAGCGTAAATCAGGACTGCATCTATCATATAGAGGTCACGGTCGGTAAGGTGAGATTCTTCCATACCGCTTACAATCCGGAGACACGCAACTGGGATCAGCCGCCTCTGCCGGGTCAGGAGGTAACGATGGATATCTCCGCCGGAGAGACCAGAGACATCCTGGTCAAGGCCGACAGCACAGACGGCAAGGCTGACCGCATCAGACTGGTCAACAGAGATATGAAGAAGGAAGCTGTATTCAGCTTCAGGATCTCAGCCGCACCGGCAGAAGAAGCAGGCAAAAAGAGAGAGCGTATCTCGATAGATACCGAGCCTCAGAAAGACCATTTCAAAAACCGCGCAACGCAGGAGGTGCCTCGTATCCCTGTAGACTTTGACGAGCCTGAAGTCCCTACATTCGTAACGGATAAGAACAGAGGCGCAGAATAAAGCGGCGGTTTGACATAAAATAACATGAATGGTATCCTACATAGGAATTCAATATCATACGGAGGAATCAAAATGAAGAGGATCAAAACCATCACAACAAGAGATATGGCTAAGTCGCAGATCACAGGCGGATGCGGTGAGTGCCAGACTTCATGCCAGTCTGCAAGCAAGACTTCGTGCAGCGTTGCCAATCAGCACTGCGAGCAGCGCAAAGACAAGTAAGATTGCTTATGGCGGCGCTGCTCAGGCAGCGCCGTTTTTATTGTTCTGAAGGCTGAACCTGCCCGGCTTAAAGACAGGAAAACAGCCATAGCAAGGAGACAGATGATTCATCTTTATAAACTGAACGGATGCAATATTGCGGTCGACGCTTCGAGCGGATCCGTGCACTCTCTCGATGAGGCGGCATATGATGCGATCGCGATCATAGATGAGGCTATAAACAAAGCCTCCCAAAACAAAAAAGAAAAGCCGGATGTATCCGGCCTGCTTTCGGATGCGGATCTTAAGGAAAAAGTGACGGAGATGCTCACCGGAAAGCACGGGCTGAGCCGCGAAGAAGCACTTGAGACTTTAGAGGATATAACGGAACTGTACAACGAACACCTCCTATGGTCGGACGATATCTTTGAGGCGGCTGCCGACGAGATCAAACTGAAGCAGTCGGTGCTGAAAGCCATATGCCTCCATGTCGCACACGGCTGCAACATGGACTGCGAGTATTGCTTTGCGGGAAAGGGCGATTACAGCGGCAAGAGCGGTATCATGAGCGCCGAGGTAGGCAAGCGCGCCCTGGACTACCTTGTTGAGCACTCCGGGACCCGCAGGCATCTTGAAGTGGATTTCTTCGGAGGCGAACCTCTCATAAACTGGGACGTCTGCAAAGAGATCGTGGCTTACGGCAGAGAGCTCGAAAAGAAGCACAACAAGATATTCAACTTTACGCTTACGACCAACGGAGTCCTTATAGACGAAGATGTCATAGAGTTCACGAACCGCGAGATGGGCAATGTCGTCCTCAGCATGGACGGAAGACAGCAGACCCACGACCGCATGCGCCACAGCAAGACAGGCGGAGGTACCTATGATTCCATAATGGACAACTTCAGAGCTCTCGTTGACGCGAGGACTTCAGGTGATCCGGACATCAGGTCGTCGGAATACTACATGCGCGGCACGTATACCGCGTATAATAAGGACTTCGCGGCTGATGTTCTGGCCATGGCCGATCTCGGCTTCAAAGAGACATCGATAGAACCCGTTGTGTCCGATCCGGATGTGCCTTACGCACTTCATGAGGAAGACCTTCAGCAGCTTTTTGGGGAATATGAAAAGCTGGCTCTTGAGATGCTCAGGCGCGAGGAGAACGGAGAAGGCTTCAATTTCTATCACTATACGGTAGACCTTACCGGCGGTCCTTGTATTTACAAGAGGGTATCGGGATGCGGAGTCGCGACCGAATACCTCGCCGTAACACCGACCGGAGATCTTTATCCGTGCCACCAGTTTGTAGGTGACGATGACATGATAGTCGGCAATATCTACGAGGGCATCACACATCCGGAGACTCTCGCCGTCTTTGCCGGCCGCAACAACATATACACGAGGGACAAGTGCAGGGACTGCTGGGCAAAGCTTTACTGCGCCGGCGGCTGCGCTGCAAACAACTATCATTCGAACGGAGACATCAACAAGGTGTACGAGTTCGGATGCAGGCTCCACAGAAAGCGCATCGAGTGCGCTCTCATGATGGAGGTCATACGTGACAGACGCCGCGATGATTCCATTACAGAATAGAAAAATGGTATAATAACGGCAGTATGAGAACAGCGATACTTGCATCACAAAACAAGAATAAGATCAGAGAGATCAGGGCCATACTTGAGAAGTACGGTCTTGATGTCATAAGCCGCGATGACGCCGGCATCCCGACCGATGATATAGAGGAGACGGGGACCACATTTGAGGAGAATTCCCATCTTAAGGCGGCTGTCATCATGGACATGATAGAGGCCAATCCTTCTCTCGCTAAGTACGCCGGGAGCCCTGTGATCGCCGATGATTCGGGACTCATGGTAGACGCTCTTGGCGGAGCGCCGGGTGTTTACAGCGCGCGCTATGCGGGCGAAGACTGCACTTATGACGACAACAATACAAAGCTTCTTGCGGCGCTCGATGGCATTCCTTATGAAGACAGGACCGCGAAGTTCGTGACGGTCATAACTCTTATCTATCCGGATAAGGAAGGAGCACCGGCAGCAGCAGAAGAGCGCGGCGGAAGATATGTGCTCACCGCTTACGGAGAGTGCAAAGGTCATATCGGAACAGAAAAGAAAGGCGACGGCGGGTTCGGATACGATCCGCTGTTCATACCTGAGGGCTTCAGCGAGACATTCTCGCAGCTCGGAACAGAATTCAAGAACACCATCAGTCACAGAGCCAGAGCTCTTGCAGAACTTGAAAGGCTTCTCGGCTGACCGGGCTCTAAGAAAAAGATCAAGATATGGGCGACTTTTGGGGCGATACAGTTGATCATTCTGATGAGAAAAAACTCCGTCTTACATGGAAGCTCATCCTGAAGATAGGCTTCCATCTGTGGCGGCAGTTTGACGACCAGTATTACGCGGGATTTGCTGCGCAGATCGCGTATTTCTTTTTCATGTCATCGGTGCCTATGCTTATCGTACTTACGCAGGTCCTCGGTATTTTCGATGTATCGATGGACTTTGTAAGGGAATGGCTCGAGAGGCATCTCTCAACGCAGATGGGAAGCTTCCTCGAAGGTCTGTTCTCGGCATCATCCACGGGCGTCACAAACTTCATCATGATCCTGCTTGCCCTCTGGGCGAGCTCATCGCTGGCTTTTTCTCTTTCAAGGCTCACAACGTACACACTCAGCTACGGCAGATACAGGTTCAATTTCTTCACAGAGAGAGTCAAGTCCATACCGATCGCTGCAGGCTCGATACTTGTCGTGGCAGTCACGCTCATCGGCTACGTATACGGTGAGCTTATCGCGAAGCGCATACTGAAGAGCGAATTCCTTCAGGCTCTCATCAGCGAGACCAGGACTCCCATACTGGCCGTTCTGTTCTTTATAGTCATTCTTTCAAACTACTATCTTTTGCCGCGCATCAGAGTGCCTGTCAGGGCAGTCCTGCCGGGTTCGATCGTCGCTACGATCGGCATCATGATCGCCACATGGGTGTACTCGCTGTACATCTCAAAGGCGACCAACTACAACCTCCTCTACGGCGCATTCTCAAACATCGTAGCCATGATGCTGTGGTTCTACATCATCAGCTGGGTGCTCTGTATAGGAATGATGTTCAATAAATCCTGGGATATCCACATGCACCGCGGCAGACTTACGCCGGCAAAGATAAAAGAGTACCTTATGAACCAGTACGGCGATAAGGGCGAAGAGATGTGGAACAAACTCATCATCGGCGAGTATGATATGGCAGACAGGTCGCTCGACAGCCTCGCCGTAAAGATGTCGCGAAAGTTCGACCCGGGCTACAATGAAAAACGCGAAAGAGAGATAGCGGAGCTCGAGGAGCTGAAGGCTGTCAGAGAACAGGTAGAGCAGGAGATACTCGCCCGCAATGAGGCGGAGTATGCCGCTGAAGATGATGATGACGAAGAATAAAACGACTCCGGAGGTTGCAGAAATGCACGAAAGAAAAAAGCTGCTGTTCATAATGAATCCCAAATCGGGGCTCATGCTTGCTCCAAAGCATATGGCGGAGATAATCGACAGATTCTCGGGTGCGGGATACCTCACTCAGGTGCTCATGACATCGGGCAGAGGAGACGCCAGGGAGTTTGCTGAAGAATACGGCGGAGAGGTCGATACCGTCGTGGTCTCGGGCGGAGACGGAACGCTCAACGAAGTGATAGACGGTCTTCTTGACGGAGGCTACACTACTCCTATCGGCTACATACCGTCCGGCTCGACCAATGACTTTGCTAATTCCATCGGCCTCCCGAAAGGCATAATCGAGTGTGCCGACAGGATAATCACCGGCACTCCTTCGCCGGTAGATATCGGAAGTTTCAACGGCCGCAATTTCAGCTACGTGGCAAGCTTCGGAGCTTTCACATCCACATCGTATTCGGTACCGCAGAACCTCAAAAACATATTCGGACATGCGGCATATGTGATGGGCGGTATAAAAGAGCTCGCGAACATCCACTCCATACACGCAAAGATCACTCTCGACAAAGGGACTCCGGATGAGCAGACGCATGAAGGCGATTATGTGCTCGGAGCGGTATGCAACTCCAAATCCATAGGAGGGATACTGAACCTCGAAAGACTTGATGTGGATATGAACGACGGACTCATGGAGATACTGATGGTGAAGATGCCGGCAGATATCATAGCCCTGAACGACATAGCCATAAGCGCTCTTTCGGGCACGTTCAAATCCCATCAGATCGAGACGTACTCGGCTCATTCACTGACGGTAGAGATCGATGAGGGAGTGCACTGGACTCTCGACGGAGAATATGAGAAGGGCAGCAGCGTCTGCGAGATAAAGACGCTGAGATCCGCCATTTCGCTCATAAAATAAGGAGAATAAACATGATCATCAGATACACAGGCCATGCATGCTTCAAGATCATGGATGAGAAGACCGGATATTCCATTATGTTCGATCCGTACAAACCGGGTTCGGTCCCGGGCTTCAGAGACATAAAGGATATCGCCAGTGAGGTCCATGCCTCGCATATGCATGACGATCACTTCGGGATCGAGTGTGTCAGGCTCGAAAAAAGGGGAGAGAGCCCGTATAAAGTCGAATACATCGATACATACCACGATCCCGAGAAAGGCGCTCACAGAGGCGAAAACCGCATCTATATCATTACGGACAAGACTACCGGCGAGAAGCTGGTCCACTACGGAGACATAGGGGAGAAGATAGACGATCTTCTTACGGAAGAGAACATGGCGCTCCTCGGGAATGCAGACATAGCACTGGTCCCGATCGGCGGCACCTATACATATGATATGGATGAAGCTCTCGAGCTCATAAACAGGACAACGCCTAAGCTGGCGATGCCTATGCATTACAGGTCTGAGATAGCCGGATTCGGACTTCCGGAGATCGGCACGCTCGAAAAGTTCATCGACCTGGCATCAAAGTCCGGTAAAAAAGTATTTGTCGGAAGAGTGAGTTATATAAACACCGGAGACATAGATCTTGACTGTGATATCCTTGCTCTTAAACCGCATAACATCTGATAGGGAGGTAACGCGATGCTGACCATTTTATTAGCCGTTCTCGCAGTCGCATATGTTTTTCTGAAGGTAAGCAACACAAGAGCCAGATTCGCAGAGGAAGACGCAAGGCGTGAAGCTGAAGAGGAAGAGGCCAGACTTGCCGCAGAAGAAGAGGCAGAAGAAGAACTCATGCGTGAGGAAGCGATCGACGTCGAAGCCGATGTAGTCGAGCCTGACGCCGATGCTGAAGAATAGTCCTTTATTCTTTTTATTCCCGTTCAATTAATCCAGAGTGATATCCATCGTTACAGGGTTGTGATCTGAGCATACGAAGCCGAGATCCCTGTTTTTGAATTCATTCACTTTTATATTGCCCGAGACAATGAATCCGTCGATGAGGTAATACTGGAACCCCTCTTTGTCCGCTCCGGCGTACGGCTGGTCCAGACTGCGGCAGCTCGGGACTGTCTCATCCATGATGAAGTTCCATGAGCCCTCCGCGCCCGATACATCGATGATCCCTGCCGCCCATTTTCCTTCCTGGGCAGGGTAGAGGTCTGCTTTCGCAGAAGAAAAGATCTGATTGAAATCCCCTCCGGCAATAACATAATTCCCTTTTTTATACTCTTCATTCAGAAAATCTATCAGCTGCGCCGTCTGGGCGATCTTGCCCTCACCGCTGTCATATGCCTCAAGATGCAGGTTTATCAGGACCAGCTCGTTTGATGAGCCGCTGACAGGGATGCGCGAAACGAGAAGGCATCTTTTGAGGTTCGCAGTGCGGACAGGCCAGCTGAACGATATAGGCAGCTGTATGCGCTCGCAGTTCTCCATCGGGTATTCCGAAAAAGTCATTATGCCCGAATTGATCTTTCCGAGAGGCGGGACGGGATATGGCACAAACGGCACTTTGTAATTGTAGGCAAAAGCCGATGAGTATCCGGCAAGCTTCTCTTTCAGAAGCGCCGTCTCGTCTATGTTGTATGACCTCTTTGAGTTTTCGTCGATCTCCTGCAGAAAGAGGATGTCGGGATCGTTCTTCGCGATCTCTTCGGTGATCCCCTGCAGGTTGCTCTCTACTCTGGCTTTATCTGCGGTCATGACACCGCTGCCTCCGTCCATAAAGAAGTCCGCGTTGTCTCCGAGAGCTCCGTAGCCCATGTTCCATGACATCATCCTGATGCTGTCTCCCTTGCTGAGAGTTTTTGATGCTTCGCCGGCGGTCTCAAGCGCGATCGTTTCATCCGGAGAATACTCCGCAGCCGTCAGCCAGGCGATCAGGCCGCCGAACGCGAGGACTGCCAAAAGCAGGACGCATCCTATGAACCTGAACAGCTTCCTGAAAAAACCGCCTTTTTTCTTTTCTTCTTTTGCGTGTTTCATACCTTTCCCGGGCAGCCTATCCCGTAACAGGCTTTTCAGTGATCCTTTTGTTTAATAATAATATCCTGCCTCTCCGTTAATCAAGAAATATTGCCCGGGATGTGGTATTATTTGTGTTGCACGAAAGATCGGTGTAAATAAACAATAGGAGGCTTTCGGAAATGATCAAAAGCATGACAGGCTTCGGCAGGGGAGAGTTCACTGACGAAGCAGGCAAGGTGACCGCTGAGATAAGAGCGGTCAATCACAGGTATCTGGACATTTATGTAAAGATGCCGAGGAAGTACGCGTTCGCGGAGGAATCCGTGAAGGCGGCAATCAAGGAAAAACTTCACCGCGGCAAGGTGGAAGTCAGCATCACCGTTGACAACACCGGACGCAGCGACAACGATGTAAGACTCGACAAGGAGCTCGCGGCAAAATACTATAACGCCCTCACCGAGCTGAGCGAGACTTTCGAAGTGGGCGAGATCATGGGACCATCGCTCGGACTCCTGGCAAAGATGCCGGATGTCATAACGACGGCTGCTGCCGAAGAAGACGAAGAAGAAGTAAGCAAGAGGCTGCTTGCGGCCACGGCAAAGGCGGTAGATGACATCTGCTCCATGAGAGAGACAGAGGGAGCGAAGCTGGCCGCGGATCTTTCTTCGAGAGCGAATATCGTCTCGGATATACGCGCGCTCATCGAGGAGAGAGCTCCTCAGATCGAGAAAGAATACGCTGCCAAGTTTAAGGCAAGAGTCGAAGAACTCCTGGACGGAGTATATGAAGTCCCTGAAGAGAGGATAGCTCTCGAAGCAGCCATATTCGCTGACAAGGCGAACATCACGGAAGAGCTCGTCAGACTCGAGAGCCACGTGAGCCAGCTGAGGTCCTTCCTTAAGTCGGACGGCAGCGAAGCCATAGGCAAGAAGATAGATTTTCTGATCCAGGAGATGAACCGTGAGGCCAACACCATCGGATCGAAATCCAACGATAAAGAGATCACCTCTATGATGCTCGATCTCAAAGCCGAGATCGAAAAGATCAGAGAGCAGGTGCAGAATATAGAATAAAGGCTCTTTCGGCGTCCGATCTGATAATTGCTAAGTCAGAAGAGAATGTGCTAAAATAAACGATTAGCTGGGAGGTGTATATGAGCCGTAAAAAAGGCAGGTTATATGTAATATCCGGACCGTCCGGAACGGGCAAGGGGACTATCTGCAGAGAGCTTTTAAAGGACGTGAACAACGAGTTCTCGATATCCATGACGACACGCGCTCCGCGTGAAGGAGAGCAGCACGGAAGAGAGTACTACTTCGTGACCCGTGAGGAATTCCTCGAAAACATAGAAGCAGGGAATTTCCTCGAATATGCTCCGGTATTTGACAATCTGTACGGAACTCCTAAAGACATGGTGCTGAACCGCCTTGCGAAGGGGCGCAATGTGCTTCTTGACATAGACGTCCAGGGAGGTCTTCAGGTCAAAAAGGCTATGCCTGAAGCGATACTCATATTTGTGCTTCCGCCGAGCCTGGCAGAGCTGAGAAACCGTCTCGAGGGCAGGGGGACAGAAGACCCGGCCAGCATTGAGAAGAGACTGAGCCAGGCTGTGAATGAGATAAAACTCATAGGTGAATACGACTATTATCTGGTAAATGACGTCAGAGAAGATGCGGTAAATCAGGTGCGCAGCATAATGACCGCAGAAGAGTCAAGAGTGCCTGAGGCCGTAAAGCCTATTATCAAAGAATACGAGATAGAGTCAGAACAGAAGTAGCAGAAGGGAGAAAACGGAATGCTTCTTTATCCATCAATAAACACACTCAGAGAGAAGACAGACAGCAGATATTCACTTGTGATCCTCACAGCGAAGAGAGCCAGAGACATAGTCGACGGCAAGCCTGCTCTCACAGAAGAAGAGAGCGAGAGACCTGTAAGCCAGGCCGCAAAAGAGATCGCTGCAGACATGATCACAGCAGAGAAAAAGAGCGAGGAGGAATAATGAAACACAGACCTGCAATGCTGATGATCCTCGACGGATTCGGCATAAGAGAAGAGACCTACGGCAATGCGATTGCGGCTGCGAAGACTCCGGTCATCGACGGGCTGTTCGCGAAGTATCCGTTTATCACTATTGAAGCAAGCGGTGAACCTGTAGGACTGCCTGCAGGACAGATGGGTAACTCGGAAGTCGGCCATCTCAATATCGGCGCCGGCAGTGTTATCTACCAGAACCTCCTCAAGATCACACGCTCGATAGAGTCGGGCAAGTTCTTTGAGAACGGTCCGCTGCTCGAAGCAATGAAGAACGCGGCGGCAGGCCATACACTGCACATCATGGGCCTCGTGTCGGACGGCGGTGTGCACAGCCACTATGATCACCTTATGGCGACCATCGATATGGCAAAGAAGAACGGCGTAAAGGACGTTGCGGTACACTGCTTCCTCGACGGAAGAGACGTTCCGCCTAAGAGCGCTATGACATGGCTCGGACCTCTCGAGGAGTATCTCGCAAAAGAAGATGCCGGCCGCATCGGTGTCATTTCCGGCAGATTCTATGCCATGGACAGAGACAAGAGATGGGAGCGCCTCGTAAAGGCTTACGACGCTCTGACTCTGGGCGAGGGACTTACAGCATCCTGCGCTCAGGAGGCCATAGACAACTCCTACGCTAAGGACGAAGTCGACGAATTCGTTCAGCCTACAGTCGTGAACGCTGTTCCGGTCAAGGACGGGGATTCCGTTGTATTCATCAACTTCAGACCTGACAGGGCAAGAGAGATAACACGCGCTCTGGTCGATCCTGATTTTGACGGATTCGAAAGAAAGTCCGCTCCTAAGAATCTCACTTACGTCTGCATGGCAGAGTATGATGCCACGATGCCTAACGTAAGCGTCGCATTCCCGCCTGAGGCAGTCGATCCGACTCTCGGAAAGACCATAGCGGATCTCGGAATGCATCAGCTCCGCATCGCCGAGACAGAAAAGTACGCGCATGTTACGTTCTTCTTCAACGGAGGAGTTGAGGAGCCAAACGTGAACGAGGACAGAGTCCTGATCCCTTCACCGAAGGTCCCTACATATGACATGCAGCCTGAGATGAGCGCACCTGAGGTCGCAAAGACTGTTATCGAAAAGATCAACAGCGACAAGTACGATCTCATAATCCTCAACTTCGCTAACCCTGACATGGTAGGTCCTACGGGCGTGTTCGATGCCGCAGTACAGGCGATCGAGACTCTTGACGGACTTGTCGGAGATATCCGCGACGCTATCCTCGCAAAGGACGGACAGATCCTCCTGACAGCGGATCACGGAAACGCAGACACCATGATAGACGAAAAGGGCGAGCCTGTCACAAAGCACTCGACAGCGAAGGTACCTCTGTGCCACATCTGCGCAGAGCCTATGCCGTTCAAAAAGGATACAGGCAAGCTGGCAGACATAGCTCCGACGCTCCTTACGATGATGGGGCTCGAAGTTCCGGAAGGAATGGAAGGAGACGTGCTGGTATAGTCCGCACAACAATACAGATCACGGTCAGGCGGTCTCTGAATAATTCAGAGATCAGCCTGATCTTTTTTATGCTCAAAACTGATGTTGATAAGACCTCAGCCTCAGAATAAAATATAGACATGGCAACAGGATTCACACCGGAACAGACAAAAGCAATAGAGACGCTTGACAAGTCAGTGCTCGTATCCGCTGCGGCGGGATCGGGCAAGACAGCTGTGCTCGTGGAGCGCATCATAAGGATAATCATCGAAGGCAAGGCCAATGTCGATGAGATGCTTGTCGTGACCTTTACCAACGCCGCGGCCGCGGAGATGAGGCTCAGGCTCGCAGCTGCCATCAGAAAGAGGATGGCGGATCATCCCGAAGATGCAGCCCGCATGAAGGACCAGCTTTCGCGCCTCTATAAAGCGTATATATCGACCATAGACAGCTTTGCGCTGAGGGTCATAAAGGAGTTCTTCCACGAGACAGACATGGAGCCGTCCTTTGCGGTAGCTGACGACACCCAGTGCGAGCTCATGAGAAACGAGGCTCTGACCGAGCTCTTTGAGGACGGATTCGTGAACGATGACCTCATAGAGGGTGGGAGTTTCAGGGGCTTTCTGAGACTTTACAGCGAGGAGCGCAGCGATGACAGCTTCATGGAAGGTCTGATCAAAGCCTACAACGGACTCAGAACTATGCCTGACTACTTTGAGTGGGCATATAAGCATGCGGAGGAGCTGAAAGTCACTCCGGATACCTTTGAGGGATCTTCGCTTCAGAGAATGATGCTCGCAGACGCAAAGACCACATTCGGAAGTGTGAAAAAAGCGTTTGACAGCATAGAGGTGCTCTTTGACGGAGCAGGCATAAAGGAGATGTTTGACGACAAGCTGCTGGTACAGGCGGAAGCCGTCAGAGAGATATGCTCCTGTCTTGATGAGGGAAGATTCGACAGCGCAGTGATAGCCGCTATAGAGAACTATCCGTCCACAAGACTGGCAGCCAAAAAGGATCAGAAGGAAGCCTACGAGTCGATCAAAAAAGAAGTGGGGGACATAAGGGATTCGCTCAAGAAAGAGATCGGCGATTTCAAAAAAAGATACCTGATGCCTGACTTTGAGCAGCGCCTTTCCGAGATGAACGCCACATACGGCTATATGATCTACTATCTGCGCCTCCTTGAAGAATTCGAAAGGCGCTACGATCAGAAGAAGCGCGACAAAAGGCTTATAGACTTCGCGGATATGGAGCACATAGCTGCGGGAATTCTCAGAAACGACGAGGCCGCGGACATACTCAGAAGGCGCTTTAAGTTCATATTCGTGGATGAGTATCAGGATACAAACAACATACAGGAGCACCTGATCGGACGTGTATCCCGGTCTGACAATGTCTTCAGGGTAGGAGACATAAAACAGAGCATATACAGGTTCAGGCAGGCGGAGCCCGCGATTTTCGAGGACCTGTACGCAAAATACACAAAAGGCGGATATGAGGATGGCGAGGCTATAGACCTGGGCCGCAACTTCAGGACAAACGACGCCACCATAAGATACATAAACCATGTCTTCAAAAACATAATGGAAGGCTATGATGAAAGAGCCATGCTGTACACGGGGCTCGAATGCCCTGAGGAGTATGACTTTATTCCTGAGGTCCATATCCTGACGGAAGAGGACGGCAATACGGCAGAAGCGGCAGGGGATGCCGGTGATGAGATCACCGAAGCTGTCGAAGATGAGAATATAGAGGATCTGACAAAAGAGGAGGCCGAGGCGGAGTATATCGCGAAGCTTGTCAGATCGCTGATAGGCACGGAGTTTTATGACACCAAGATAAATAAGGTAAGAAAGGCTCAGGCCCGCGACATAGTCATCCTTTTCAGAGCTGTCAAATACAGGGGAGACATCATGAGCCGCGCTCTTGCGGAGAACGCCATAGATGCCCATGTTGAAGAATCGGACGATTACTTCGATACTGTTGAGATCGCTGTCGCACTGTCGCTCTTCGCCTGCATAGACAACATGAAGAGGGATGTCCCTCTAATATCCGTGCTGCATTCGGAGGTATTCTCGTTCAGCCCGGATGATCTTGCTGAGATCCGGATATCCCATACCCGCCATCTCAGAGAAACCGGATCCGGTGGCCGGAGACGCGCGTACTGCGAAGCGTTCAGCTGGTATGCAGAAGAGGGCCCGGAAGGACTTCTTAAGGACAGGGCAAAGGCGGCCCGCGACAAAATACTGGTCTGGCGCAGGCTCTCGCGCATGCTCCCGCTTGAGGACTTCGTTTGGGATGTCCTCATCGACTCGGGATACTACAGGATGGCCGGTGCGATGTCGGACGGAGCAAGACGCCAGGCCAATCTGAGGTCTCTCGCGGACAGGGCTGCTGAATTCAGCAAAGAGAGCGTGGCCACGCTCAGCTCATTCATAACCTTCCTGGATGTGCTCAGGAGCAAGGGAGTCAGCAACGGACAGGCTCCGATGGCCGGAAGCGACGATGACGTGGTTCGCATATCCACGATCCACAAGAGCAAGGGCCTCGAGTATCCTTTCGTTATAGTCGGGGGACTCGGTCACCGCTTCCGCTATGACAACAACGAGAAGAAATTCAGCTTCGATTCACAGACCGGGGTGGGGCTGCCATATGTAGACCCGTCCAGGAAGTACTGGAGCTCCACCATCATACAGAGGGCGATCAATTCGAAGTCGAGGCGTGATGAATATAAAGAAGAACTCAGACTGCTCTATGTTGCTATGACAAGAGCCAGGAACAAACTGATCCTTGTCGGCTGCTGCAAGAGCGAAGAGGATCTCGCTAAGTTCAGGACGAGCCCGTCATGCTATCTTGAGGCAATAAGGGATGTCGTAAAGACAGGCTTCAACAGGTATTATATTTCTCCTCTTATGCTCACCAGAAAAACGGAGTACAGAAGCATACATAACGATCTGATAAAAGCTCTGGACAGGCCGCTGAGCGCAGAGGAGCAGAATCTTTACGATGAGATAGACAGAAGGTTCAGCTACAGGTATCCTTACGAGGATCTTCTTACCGCAAAGGCCAAGTATTCGGTAAGCGCAGTCCGGCTTGAAGAAAACAGCAGGGCAGAGGCATCTCAGGCAGAAGAAACAGAGACTGATGAAGTGTCCGCATCAAAGCGGGATACAGAGGTCGTGTCACTCTGGAGCGGAAACGAGCGCAAAAAACGCGCGTCGGCATCGGATATAGGAATAGCGTATCACCGCATCATGGAATTCCTGGACTTCAGAAAAGCTGCAGGTGAGGGTGCCGGAGAATACATAGCAGAAAGAGCCGAGTTTTTACATCAGCATAATGCCATTGATGATGACGTATACGCATCGCTTGACCTTTCAAAGATAGAGACCTTCTTCAGAAGCCCGCTCGGAAGGAAGGCAGCAGAAGCTGAAGCCCGCGGCAGTCTGATGAGAGAGAAACCGTTCACTCTGAAGACGGAGCGCGGCGGACGGGAGATGCTGGTACAGGGTGTTATCGACTGCTGCTTCGAAGAAGAGGGGAAGATGATACTCATCGACTACAAGTCGAGTTTCATCAAACCGGGAAGGCAGCACGAAGCTGAGATAGAGAGGATAAAGAAAGAATACCGTGTGCAGATAGAGCTCTACAGCGAGGCTGTACTGAAGGGGACAGGCTTGGAAGTGTCAGAGGCATATCTTTATCTCTTTATGACAGGCGATGCCGTGAGCATGCTATAGCACGGATAAAGGCAAAAGAAAAGGGACCGCGTTGAGCGATCCCTTTTTCAGTGTTGTGATTTCAGCTTATAAGCTGCGAGTCATCGATTATACAAGACCCTGAGCCATCATAGCCTCAGCAACTCTCTCGAAGCCTGCAATGTTAGCACCCTGTACCAGAGCGTTCTTGTCATTGTAGTACTTCTCACCTGCGTTAGCGCAAGCGCTGTAGATGTTCTTCATGATCTGGTGGAGCTGATCATATACAGCCTGGTGCTGGAATGCAGTGTGACCTGCGTTCTGGCCCATCTCGATGCAGGAGCAAGCAACGCCGCCTGCGTTAGCAGCCTTAGCAGGACCTACAGCTACCATGTTGTCCATGAGATACTTAAGAGCATCATTTGTTGTAGGCATGTTAGCGCCTTCGCAGTAGAACTTGCAACCTCCCTCAACGATCTGCTGAGCATGCTCCATGTGAACGTCATTCTGCATTGCGCAAGGGATGAAGAGGTCAACTTTGCAGCCTGTATCCTGGAATACGCCCCAAGGCTTCTTGCCTGCGAAGAACTTAGCGTTAGGGAACTTCTCAGCATAAGGTGCGCAGATGTTTTTTCCGGAGCCTCTGAGCTCGAGCAGGTAGTCTACCTTCTCCTGAGTTGTGATTCCATCCGGATCATAGATGTATCCGTCCGGTCCCGAAATAGTTACGCACTTAGCACCGAGCTCCCAGAGCTTCCATGCTGTACCCCATGCAACGTTACCGAAGCCGGAGATCGCAACTACTTTGTCCTTCATGTCTTCGCCGTTAGCCTTCAGCATTTCCTCAGCGTACCATACGATACCGAAGCCTGTAGCCTCTGCTCTTCCGAGGAGTCCGCCGTAAGGGATTCCCTTACCTGTGAGAACGCCTTCATACTTGTCAACGATTCTCTTGTACTGTCCGAAGAGATATCCGATCTCTCTTGCGCCTACGCCGAGGTCTCCTGCAGGAACGTCGGTGTTAGGTCCGATGTGTCTGTAGAGCTCTGTCATGAATGCCTGGCAGAATCTCATAACTTCTGCATCGCTCTTGCCGTTAGGATCGAAGTCCGAACCGCCCTTGCCGCCGCCGATAGGGAGACCTGTCAGGGAGTTCTTGAAGATCTGCTCGAATCCGATGAACTTGATGATTCCAGGATATACGTATGGAGCGAATCTCAGACCGCCCTTGTAAGGTCCGATCGCGCTGCTGAACTGATATCTGTAGCCCTTGTTGACCTGAACTTTGCCGTTGTCGTCAACCCATACTACTCTGAAAGTAACTCCTCTTTCAGGCTCAACGAGTCTCTCAAGAAGTGCGCACTCTTCATACTTAGGGTTAGCATCCATTACTGGAGCCAGTGAAGTCAGTACTTCTTCTACAGTCTGGTGGAATTCTACCTCGCCAGGATTGTTCTTTTTGCACTGCTCGATGACTCTTTCTACATAGTTTGCCATTGGTATCACTCTCCTTAAATAAAACACTTAAATTTGTGGTTTCAGGCGCAAAACGCCTTATGCTTAAATTTTAGCACCACAGTGACAAAAGTCAACCGTAATCAGGTCCGAATTATTGCACAAAACGCGGCCGATTTAATCGACGTTTGGAAGCGGAATTATGCTACAATTACAGTGCTATGCGTATGAATTTGAACAGTGAACAGAATAAGGCGGTGAGACAGATCGAGGGTCCTGTCCTGATACTCGCGGGAGCGGGTTCGGGCAAGACCGCGACCATGACGCACCGCATGGCATACATGATAGAGCAGGGGATAGATCCGCACAGCATCCTTGCGGTGACCTTCACCAACAAGGCGGCCGGCGAGATGAGAAGCCGTGTCGAGGATCTTGTCGGAGAAGCCTACGGCATGTGGATCATGACATTCCACGCCATGTGCCTTCGCATGCTCAGATACTCGCCCGAGAGGCTCGGGTACAAGTCAGGCTTTACCGTCTATGACGAGACAGATAAAAAGACTATCATTAAGCGGATCTGCAAGGATATGTCCATCGATGAGAAGCTGACTCCGGTATCTCTCATTATCTCTGTCATAAGCAAGTGCAAAGAGCGCGAAGAGGGCCCGGATGAGTTTCTGATGTCGAGGCCGGGATTCCCGCAGGATAAGATGATCAGCGGGGTGTACAGAAGATACAACGAAGAGATGATGGCCGCGAATGCCATGGACTTTGACGATCTTCTGTGGAACGGAGTGAAGCTGCTTGAGCAAAATCCGGACATACTGGCGTATTACGCGGGCCGCTTCAGATACATAATGGTGGACGAATACCAGGATACAAACTACCTGCAGTACAAGCTCATAAGGATGCTGGCATCGGTCCACGGCAACCTCTGCGTTGTAGGTGACGACGACCAGTGCATCTACCAGTGGCGCGGAGCCGATATCCGCAACATACTCGATTTTGAGAATGACTTCGGCAACGTGCTCACCATCAGGCTCGAGCAGAATTACAGATCCGACGGCAACATCCTGAAGCTTGCCAACTCGGTCATCAAAAACAATAAGGAAAGAAAGGCCAAAGCGCTCTGGACCGACAGAAGCGACGGCGAAAAGATCACATACAAGAGGCTGCCTGACGAGAAGCAGGAGGCCTGGTGGATAGGCTCGGAGATAGAGAGGCTCAGGGAGACCGAAGGCTACAGCTACAAGGACTTCGCGATCCTTTACCGCAAGAACGCACAGTCGAGAAGCTTTGAAGAGAAGTTCAGCTTCCGCGGCATTCCGTACAGGGTGCTGGCGGGACTCAGATACTACGACCGCAAAGAGATCAAGGATGTCATGGCGTATCTGCGCCTGATCGAGAATCCCGAAGACAACGTGTCCATGCTCAGAGTCATAAACGAGCCTAAGCGCGGTGTGGGCGGCAAGACTCTCGCGGGCATACAGGAGTACGCCAACGCCTATAAGATAAGCATGTTCGAAGCTCTCTGTGAGCCCGAGCTCCTGGGCGGACTCGGACCTAAGGTCCGCGGGAACATCGAAGCCTTCACCGGCATGATATCCGGCATCAGAGCCGAACAGGAAAACCTCACACTGACAGATATCTATGAGAATATACTCTCGAAGTCCGGCTATCTAAAAGCTCTCGAAGACGCGGGCACGGTAGAGGCCGAGAGCCGCATAGAGAATATAATGGAATTCAAGTCCGTCATAGCCGAATTCGAAAAAGGTCTGGCAGACGGATCGGCCATGGCGCTGCGCGAAGAGATGAATGCCGAGAGGCTCGCTCTGATGGGCGAGGGCTTTACGGCAGAGGAGCCGACAGAGCTTTCGGCCTTCCTCGAGCAGATAACGCTCATGGCGGACATAGACAATCATGACGAGGACGAAGATGCCGTGGTGCTGATGACTCTTCACTCAGCCAAGGGCCTGGAATTCCCGGTGGTATTCATTCCGGGTATGGAGAACGGGATGTTCCCGGGTATCGGAGCCTTTGATGAGGACCATGGCATGGAGGAGGAGCGCAGGCTCTGCTATGTGAGCATAACCCGCGCAAAGAAGAAGCTCTATCTGACCGGAGCCCAGGTGCGCACGG
>JAFUGO010000070.1 GCA_017469325.1 Mogibacterium sp.
CAGCAGCCTTCATCGAGGCACAGTTTCCGGCTTACATGTCCGTCCGGCAGTATCTCTGCATTGTATTCGCTTCCGACCGTCACATGAGAAGTCCCGGGAACACCCATCCGCAGATACATGTTGGGAATATATACGCTGCCGTCAAGAAACAGGGACAGTATTCTGACGGTGTTCACGGAATCGGGATTCAGGGATGCGAGCGATGCGTGCTGCCTTATCTTTTCCTGAACGATAAAATTGACTCCGGTCTCTTCAAACAGCTCTTTTATCCTCCCGTCCGTACAGGCAAACGGATCGAACTTCTGTATCCTGTTGCCATAGCCTGTGTACACGGATGGTTTGATAAACAGTTCCCCCTGATGCTCTCTGCAAAGCCTGACCGCGTCTTCCTGTCTTATCAGTTCCATTTTATCGTCATAGTACTCGCCGGCCATCCTGCGGCAGACAGTCTTCGCCTGCTTCACATCCGGAAAGCGCATGTCCAGATAGTTTTTGTCCTCTGTAGCCTTATTGAAAATCAGATTGTTGATATACGGAAGCAGCTCAAGATAATATATATCCGATGGGATGTAGTGCGGATCCATCACATGATCACGTGAACCCGCGAGCTCAAACCAGAATCTCTTCGGACGCCGGCCGAACTTCTTCCAGTACGGCAGCACGGTCGATTGGTACTCTTTTATACGTTCTTTCTCATCCCAGCCACATACGATGGTCTTTGCGAGACCGCGGTTGAATTCTTCCACCCTCTGTATAATGTAGATTTCCTTCATTCTTTTGGCGGTCCTTAGGGATACGCCGTACACAAATTTGATCAGTTCTTGTTTCATATTCATATCAGCCCCTCAGCTGTGTTGAAGCATGCCGTCTCGATGCGGCTGCGCACAAGTCTTAGAACATTGCTGTCATCCAGGATGTATACCGAAGGGAGGTCGCGCGAAAGGAACATCGAGAACCCTTCATATACAGAATATGCTCCCGTTCTGTGGAAAACGATCCTGTCGCCCTCGGAAAGATTTGTGAGCAGGACGCCTCTGGCAATTACATCCGCAGTCGTACACAGGCTACCGCAGAGAGTCCACTTCTCTTCTTCTCCGGCGGATGATCCTTCAGCCGGGATGTGTGTTATCACTGGTATCTGCATACCCTGGATCTGTCCGTCATATTTCATCTGATGCAGACCGCCGTCCAGTATGGCATAGTGAGTTCCGTCGTTGAATTTGGTATCCACTACGGTGTTCACGAGCCATCCGCACGGAGCCGCGAAAAACCTGCCCATCTCGACCGTGAGCTCAACTCTCTCTGACAGCTCGCGTATGCACTCTGAAATATCTGAAAGGCGCGCGGCTTCCTTATCGTCAGCATCATCGGCAAAATAGTCGACAGCAAGGCCTGTACCGTACTCGATACATTCAACAGTGAAATCAAGCTCTTCTTCAAGCCTGTCGATCAGATTTTTGAGGCGCGTGATCTCCTTTATGATCTCCTTAGGCCGGGTCTTCTGTGTTCCCGTGAAGTAGTGGATGCCATTAATATCTGTTCCCGGATACGAGTCTCTGTCCGCGATGATCCTGTAGATGTCGCTCTTGTCCATGCCGAACTGGCTTTCGCAGGAAAGGCGGAGCAGCACCTCAGCAATGACGCCGCGATCCGACGCTGCCCTGCTGATATATCTCAGATGATTCTCGCTTTCAGCGGTAAGTATCCTCACTCCGTAGTCGATCGCCGTATCCACTTCCGCCTGTGATTTGCTGACACCCGAAAAAATGATCTTAGCCGGATCTATGTGAAGCGCCTTGCATATCTCAAGCTCACCCGGGCTGCAGACCTCTATCTTCGAATACTCCTCAGGCAAAACAGACAGCAAAAATGGATTCGCCTTTATTGAATAGCATATGTCAGTGCTTTCCCCGAAGGCTTCTTTTACCATTTTC
>JAFUGO010000071.1 GCA_017469325.1 Mogibacterium sp.
CTATAAGACAGACAGATGCGGTCTAAGAATAGTCTAAGAATAAAGGTCATAAAGGGCAATAAAAAGAGGTTGATGCGGATAAAACGCATCAACCTCTGTCTTTATGATCTGTACGATCTATTTTGCGATGTAGCGGGATTCGATGTAGTATCTCTTCTCGTTTGCTTCGCCCATTGAGAATGTCTTGCGCGGAAGAGCTCCGTCTGCAGCTACTGCAGGGAAGAGCATGAACTTATCCATCGGCGGAAGCATGAATCCTGCGTTTCCGTCTCTTACGGACAGCTTCTCAACTGCTGCTGTACCGTGGATGTAGTCGATGTCGCAGACTTTCTCTTCTTTTACCATGATATCGAGTGCTGCCTGCAGAGCGCCTACCTCGAGTTTGTTCTCAGGGTCCTCGATAACGATCTTGCCTCTCTGTGCTCCTGTGATATAAGGGATCTCGAAAGCACCTTCAGGAACAGCTGCGTCCGCATCTGCCGGATATGCTTTGCCGTTCATCTTGTCAAGGTGAGCAACAAGTTTGTCTACGAGCTCCATACCGGACTGACCTTCTTTAGCGAAGATGACTCTGTGGATAGGCTCGAATACGATACCGTCGTCATGGATGTTCTCGATCTCGCAGAGAGCGTATCTTGCAGGGTGTGTCTCGATCTCTTCAGGAGAGAGCGTCTTCTTGATATTCTCCCATGCGGTCTTGGCTGTAGCCAGCGAGTGGTTGCCGTCTCCCATTGCCTGGAAGATAACGTGGCCTGCGCCGTATTTCTCTTCAGCCTTGTCATAGAGAGCGGACAGAGCATCCTTTGCTCCTTCGAGGTTGGCTTCCTTGATGAATGAACCTGTGATATGTCCGCCGTCCATCATGAGGTCGGTATCATAGATGACATCTCTTGGCTGGTCAACGAGAGGTTCGATGACAGTCTTGTCAGGGTCGTCGATCAGGATGAGGATATGAGGCATCTCTATAGGAGCGTCTCCTCTGATACGAAGGCGAGGAGGGATACGTTCAACTACAGTGCCCTCGGTAGCTCTTGTGAGCGAGTTTGAGCCTTTGCTGAAATCGTAAGCTTCAAGGTCTGTAGCGATGACCAGACCGAGACGCGAACGTCCTTCTGCTGTTCTCTTGATGAGCATGCAGCCAGGCTCCATTGTCCTCAGTGTGCCGTCAGCAAGGTATTTGCCCATTGCAGCACGGATCTCCTTGATCCTTTCTGCTTCACCCGGCTTATCGAGATAAAGCTCAGGAAGCATGAGCCTGAGAGTCGAAGGGGCATCGCCTACGATCTCTTCTACCTTTTCCCAGTATTCAGGCTCGGATGTGAACTGGTCACAGGCAACTACAGCCCATTTGAAATAGTCTGTGCCTTCTTTCGGCAGCATGATCTCAGGGATGTGCAGCCCGAATTTGCTCCAATCATATTTTGACATTTGAATTCCTCCGGTTAATACGAAACAATAGGGTAAACTGTTTTTCACAGCAAAATAATAAAGCCTTATTTGCTATATTAATTATCGGATAAATGGGGATATATTGCAAGAATATATGTGATACAATTACGTTAACAAAACGGCTTGACGCGGCCTGTAATACGCGTTGATTTACGCAGGAGGTAATTACATGATTTCCAAAGCTATGGAACCCTTCCTTGCGGGCAGCTCTCAGATCAGAGCGATGTTCGAGGAAGGCAAAAGAATGGCAAAGATATACGGAGCCGAGAACATCTATGACTTCAGTATCGGCAATCCGGGACTCAAGCCGCCGAAAGAAGTATTTGACGCAATTGATGAGATCAACCATGATCTGGATCCGCTCTTCGTTCACGGTTATCCTTCAAATGCCGGCTATGAATCCACAAGGAAGGCGATAGCCGATGACCTCAACGAGAGGGCAGGCGGAGACTTCTTCGATGTGGATCACATAATAATGTCGTGCGGCGCGGCCTATTCGATCAATATGATCAACAAGTGCATATTTGATCCCGGCGATAAGCTGGTCGTGTTCGCTCCTTATTTTGTGGAATACGGCAACTGGGCGGCTAACTGGGGCGCCGGTATCATAGAGATCCCTGCAAATGCTGATCTCGCATTTGACCAGGATGCCGATGCCCTGAGAGAGGCTCTTGTTCCTGAGGTAAAGGCTGTAATGCTCAACAACCCTAACAACCCTACAGGCAAGATCTACTCAAGAGAAGCACTCGACAAAATGGCCGATGTGCTCAGAGAAGCAGAAGAAAAGTTCGGACACACGATCTACCTCATCTGCGATGAACCTTACAGAGAACTCGTATATGACGGATCGGACGTACCTTTCCCGGGCGACTACTACGCGGATTCACTGATCGCATACTCCTGGTCAAAATCGCTGTCGATGCCGGGAGACCGTATCGGCTATGTGGCGGTTCCGAAATGTGCGGAAGGTCATGAAGAACTCTCCACTGCTCTTGTCGTAGCCTGCAGGGTGCTCGGTGGCACGAATGCTCCGACCATACAGGAGCTTATCGTCGAAAGATGCCTGAAGGCCAGGTCCGACCTCGATTACTACAAGCAGAACGCCAAAGACCTGTATGAGATCGTAACGGGCGCAGGCCTCGAGGCTCTTTATCCTCAGGGCGCATTCTATATGTGGATCAAGTCGCCTGTGGCTGATGAGTATGACTTCGTAGCAGCCGCAAAAGAGGAGAGGATACTTATCACTCCGGGAAGCGCGTTCCACGGCCCGGGCTGGGTAAGAGCTTCATTCTGCGGCAAGAATGATATGATCCTTAGATCCCGTAACTCCTGGAACAATTTAGGTAAACGCTTCGGACTGATATAACAGTATCGATTACATACTGACGTTTACATATTGACGTTCTCGGGAGCTGGATTTTCTGAGCAAAAGAATAATCTACGCAGAAGGGTAATATCTACGCAAAAGAGTAATCTATGCAAAAGGGTAATATCTACGCAAAAGAGTAATCTACGCAGAAGGGTAATATCTACGCAAAAGAATAATCTAAGCGGTAAAGTCACGTGTTTTAGCCGAAAAAAGCAAAAACACGTGACTTTTGTTTTTGTTATGTAAACAAAACTTTACATAAAGAGGGGTGCAGAAGATTGTTCGTAAAGAATACTTTACATAAACTGCAAATAATGTAAAGAAATCTTTACATGTCGTATATGTGTTAATAAAAATGTCACGTGTATTGGCAATTATCCGGTTGTCACACGTGACATTTGTTTTTCGATCGCTGCCAATAAGAATAGTCATGCTTTTTTGCATCTAACATTTCGATAAGCATGACACCTGTCAACCTGCCAGCTACTGCAGTTTGCCTATCAAAGAGAGCCCGTGAATAAAAGCAAATGCATGCAGCTGCTTGCCCGAAGGCTATCATAGCACGCACGAGAGCACCGCACATCACGAGTATCAATATCTCGTGCGCGCTCATAACCGCATCACCATTAACCGCAGCATGCTATTACCGATACACATACCGGTCGTGCTCCTGTGCACTCCCGGGGTCTGCTTAGCCGATCGCCACGCTCTACTGCTGGCGCCAGGGCTCAATAGATGCCCGTCGCCAGCGCTGCGGCTCTCGGAGCAGACCGCTTATTTACCTAATGGATACTTACACCACAATATGGACTTAACCTTTCGATCCGGGATCGGTAGGGAAGCAGATGCCAGAATCACGGCAAGGAAGCAGATACCAGAAGCACAGCAGGAAAGCAGATAATTAAAGTGGTAAAGTCATGCTTTATGGAGCAAAAACAGCAAAAAAGCATGACTTTTTATTTGCGATGTAAATTATACTTTACGTCGGATGGTGGATCAAATCGCAAATGTAAAGAAAACTTTACGCTTATAACAAATGATGTAAAATATACTTTACGTTATCCATGAGCTTGCCATTCCTTCAAATGAAAATGTCATGCTTATCGGCCGTTATTTGGTCAATAAGCATGACATTGGGTTATTGTAATAAGCTTTTTGCAACGGCTGACGTTCTTAGGGGAAACAGCCGCCGGATGATAATAATACCATCGAATGATCAGCTAAAGGGTGTAGACCTAGCGATCAGGAGCTGTATATGGTTCTACGCCAGGGTAGATGCGGATGCGGTCTTTGGCAGTCCTTGCGATCTCGCCGAAGTCCTGAAGTTCTTCTTCTCCGCGGAGAACTCTGAGGCATCCTGCCGCAAGAGCTTCCATCTCGTATTCGCCAGGCATGATCTCGACAGGGCAGATGAATTCGACGTGCTCCTTGATGTACTCGGAGACATATTTTGAATATGAGATGCCGCCTGTGAGAATGATGCGGTCTACCTTTCCGCAGACTGTCGCCGCAAGTTTGGCGATATCTTTTGCAACATTGAGAGCCATTGCTTCGTAGACGATCTTGGCATAGCCGTCGCCTTCGTCTATCATCTTCTCTACATCACGGGCATCGGCCGTGCCGAGATGAGCGATAAGGCCGCCCTTGCCGTGGAAGAGCTTCATGGCTTCCTTGTATGTGTACTTTCCGCTGTAGCAGAGGTCTACGAGGCCTTTGGCTCCGACACCGCCGCCGCGCTCAGGGGTGAAGTTTCCTTCATCATCGTTGACGCTGTCGATATTGACGCCGTCCTTGTAAAGACGGATAGCGCTTCCGCCGCCGAGATGGGCAACGATGAATGTGCATTCCTCAAACTTCTTACCCAGTTTTTCCTCTGCGCACTTGATAGCCATAGCGCGGGTATTCAGTGTGTGACCTACGGTAAAGTGAGGAAGCTCAGGGACTCCGCTTACTCTGCAGAGAGGGATCTTCTCGTCTGTGCCGATCGCGTCATAGATGCATACAGGGATACCTTTATCTTTGTTGAGGTCGAAGGCGATCATGCTTCCGATGAGCGATGGATGCTTGGCCATGTCTTCAGGCCTTGTGAGGTAATCAATCATTGCCTGGTCGATGCCGATCGCGCCGTGAGGGCAGGCTATGATGTTGCCTCCGCGTGAAACAGCTGCAGTGAGCGAGTCAACAGGGACTCCGTTCTTTTCAAGAGACTCGAAGATCTTGTCTCTTCTGAACTCAAACTGTTCTGTCACGTCGCCGAATGGTGCGAGCTCTTCTGTGGCATGTCTGATAGTGTCGTTGAACAGTTCTTTGTCATCGTCATAGACCGCGATCTTGCTTGAAGTCGATCCGAGATTCATGACAAGGATTCTTTCTTTACCCATATACCTTCTCCTTTTGATTAATTATTTATAGTTCTTTGTTATATCGATTGTGCGAATATACCCGTGTGAGCACATTGCCTTACCTGTAAATACTAACATATATTTCCGCAAAAAAGGTGAGCCGTCTGTGAAGACAGCCCACCGTTTTTTTTGATATTACATGTATTACGAGAAAGATTTTGTTCCGCTTTTGATCTCGCCTTCGGTTTCTTCGTCGGCATCCTCATACTCATTTGTGAGATGATATTTGTCGAGAAGATACATTATCAGTCCGAGGACCATTCCGACTACAGCCGCAAGGCTCATGCCCTTGAGCTGTACCTGGCCGAGGTTGATGGCGATGCCGGAGAGTCCGACAACGAATACGACCGATGTCATAGCGAGGTTGCGTGCCTTCGAGTAATCGATCTTTGAGTCTACCATCAGTCTGATTCCGGAAGCTCCGATCATACCGTAGAGCAGGAAGCTGACTCCGCCCATAACAGGGCCCGGAATAGTCTGGATGAGGGCCGATGCCTTGCCGATGAATGAAAGGCAGATCGAGAATGCTGCTGCTCCGCCGATGACCCAAACACTGTATACCTTTGTGATAGCCATTACGCCGATATTCTCGCCGTAAGTCGTGGTAGGGCAGGAACCGCAGAATCCGGACAGTGCTGTCGAGAAACCGTCAGCGAACATCGATCTGTGGAGTCCCGGATCCTTGAGCAGGTCTTTGCCTACGACTTCGGATGTTACTACCTGGTGTCCGATGTGCTCGGATACAACAACCAGAGTAGCAGGGATGATGATCGCGATCGCCTGAGGGCTCCACTTTGGAGTCTGGAATGCAGGGAGTGCGAATACGCTTGCGCTTCCAACAGAGCTGAAGTCTACAAGTCCGAAGATAAGTGCGAGCACATAGCCTGCGATGATGGCGATCAGGATGGCGATCGCGCTTGCGAATCCTCTGTACAGAACTCCGCCGAATACAGCGAGAAGCAGTGTGACGAGGAATACTGTGAGGACCTTAGGGTCGATATCCTATGCCATAGCCATGTTCTCGTCGAGGAGGCCCGCAGTCTGAGCGGCGCTGCCTGCGAGTTCAAGACCGATGAGCGCTACAATAGGTCCCATTGCAGCAGGAGGAAGTATGGCGTCGATCCAGCCGGTGCCTACATATTTGATGATACCTGCTACCAGACACATCAGAAGTCCGGTGACCACGAAGCCGCCGAGCGCGTATCTGTAACCGAGTCCCGGCTGCGCTATTACTATGAGTGCAGGTGAGATGAATGCGAATGATGATCCGAGGTAAGCAGGAGCTCCGCCTTTAGTCACGAAGATGAAGATAAGAGTTCCGATACCGTTCATCAGAAGCGCTATGGAAGGGTTGATCCCGAGAATGTAAGGAACCAGTACCGATGCGCTGAACATAGCGAATGTGTGCTGGATCGAAAGCGGGATACCCTTAGCGAGAGGAACTTTTTCCTGGATCTGGATGATCTTTCTTTTGTTAGCCATAATGTCTCTCTTTCGTTCTTACAGGTTTAAAA
>JAFUGO010000072.1 GCA_017469325.1 Mogibacterium sp.
AAAGAGGCTACGATGGCAGCATCTGTACCGAGGCGTGGGTGCTCGATCATCCTGACGTCATGGAGAAGCTCCAGAGAGAATATATAGAAGCCGGGAGCGACATCGTGTATGCTCCTACCTTCGGTGCAAACAGAGTAAAACTCGAAGAGAACGGAATATTCAATCAGGTCGCGGATTTCAACAAGAGGCTTGTTGCCGTCTCTCAGAAGGCCGCAGAAGAGGCTGAGGCCGGGACAGGACGCAGAGCCCTTGTAGCGGGAGATATCGCCACCACAGGCAAATTCCTGGCGCCTCTGGGCGATGTCAGCTTTGACGACCTTTACGATATCTATCACGAGCAGGCGGCCGCCATGGAAGAAGCCGGCGTGGATATGTTCGTGATCGAGACGATCATGACCGTACCTGACGCGAGGGCAGCGCTCCTTGCTGTTCACGACGTAAGCGACAAGCCGGTGCTCGTATCGTTCACATGCGATGAGAAGGGACGCACCCTTACCGGCACGGACGTGACAGCAGCACTGGTCATAATGCAAAGCATGGGGATCGACGCTTTCGGACTCAACTGCAGCACGGGGCCTGAAGAGATGCTTGCCCAGGCTAAGAGGCTGAGAGAATTCGCCGAGGTGCCTGTGGCCATCAAACCTAACGCCGGGCTCCCGGAGACGGTGGACGGAAAGGTCGTTTACAACTGCACGCCTAAGGAGTTCGCGAGCCATACCGCGGAGTTTGCGGCAGAGGGCGCCGCTTTGTTCGGAGGCTGCTGCGGCACAGGCCCTGATCATGTAAAAGCTGTAAAGGATTCGCTCGGAGACTTTGAATACATAAAGCCGTCACCTGATCACAGGGACAGCATAGTCTGCGCAACGGAAAAGGATGTTTTTGTCCTTGAGCCGGGCATGACAGCTGACAGAGTACTCAGCTGCGGAGAGAGTCTCGAGACCGGGATAAAAAGAGAAAACAGAAGCGATTCGGAAGTGATCGCTGTAGAGATCAGAAAGGCCGAAGACCTGGACGAATTTAAAGCGGCTCAGTATGCAATACGTAAGCCGCTGTGTATAGTCTGTGATGATAAAAAGCTCCTCTCGGAGGCGCTTATGGCGTACCAGGGCAGGGCGCTCTATGCAGGCAGCCTTCCGGATGCAGAGCTTATGCCGCTCGTAAAACGCTACGGCCTCATAATCTGACAGGAGGCAGTTTTATTGGATAACAAAAGCGCTCAGAAGAATGGCAGTAAGGCACTGCTCGTTGTAAGCTTCGGGACCACTTCCCCTGAGAGCCGGAGACTGAATATAGATGCTGTAGAGCAGGCAATAGCTGCTGCGGCCGGGCCCGGATGGAGCATACGCAGATGCTTCACCTCGCAGATGATCATAAATATCATCGCGAAGAAGGAAGGCGTGCATATAGATAATATACGCGAGGCGCTCGAAAGAGCCGCATCCGAAGGGATCACAGAGCTCGCGGTCCAGCCCACTCACCTGATGAAGGGGCTCGAGTATGACAAGCTTTGCGGCGTTCTCGCGGAATACGAAGACCGCTTTGAGAAGGTGTCGGTCGGTGATCCGCTTCTTTCATCGGAGGATGATCTGGACCGGGCGGCCGAAGCTCTTATAGGGACATCCGCCGGCCGGGAGGACGGGCACACCGCGTTTGTCTTCATGGGTCACGGCACTTCTCACACTGCTAAGATCTCTTACTCGCAGATGCAGACACAAATGGAAAAACTCGGTTACAAGAATGTCTTCATCGGTACCGTTGAAGGGGAACCCGAAGATACCGCTTGCGAAGCCGTTATCGAA
>JAFUGO010000073.1 GCA_017469325.1 Mogibacterium sp.
GATCCGATATTGATTCCCAACATATGTGAATCCTTTGCCGAGCTCCAGGAAAAACATACTCAAATTGTTTATGAGCGATTCTTCCAGATCTCCCTCCTTATATGTTGGCAATTGAGGCAGTCCTGTAAATTCAAAGACAAATGGTTCCTTGAGAATATCTTCGTGCTTTTCGACAATTTGTCCTTCCTGTGCCAGTTTCATAACGGACTCCTTATCCGTACTGAGAGCAAGACGCTGGAAGAGCAAAGTGCTTCTTTGTCTCTTAAGTTCGCGGACACCCCAGTTCTCATTTTCAGCCTGCTTCTCATAAAATGATCTTTCCAGAGGGTCCTCTATCTTCAAAAGCTCTATGTAATGACTCCATGTCAAAAATCCAGACAGTGTTTGGATTTTTGGATAAGTCAAAAACAGTTTGCGCATATTGTATATGCTACTCCTGCCAAAGCCTTTGCCATATCGTTCTCTCATATCTCTTGAGAGTCTATTAAGTAGGTCTGAACCATACTCTGCTTTTTCATGACCGTTTTGTTCGTATTCGACAATGTATTTGCCGATTTCCCAATAAGTGCGAACTGTTTGTGTGCCTATGAAGGTAGCTACTCTCTGTCTCCCCTTTGACAGGGCATCACCTACATTCTGAAGTAAGGATTCGTACTCCGAGTCGCTCTCCGCCGTTAACATAGGAATTCTCATCTCCTCTTTCGTTTTCTCTTTTTTCATCGCTGTCCCCCTTATAAATCAGCTCAGTAACATGTATCCGTTTCTAAAGCAGGCAATAAAAAAGACGGAGAGCCCTCCGTCTTCTGGTTACCGTATATAGATGGCTCGATTATATCGCGTTTTCGAAAAGTTTCAACCAGATTACTGTGAAGATTTGCGTGAAGAAAAAAGAAAACTTCGGAACAAATCCGAATCAGATCCGCAGCAAAGCCCGGCTGATAATGGGTTCATCAGCCGGGCGTCAACTATTACCATATTTGGTTAATTAAGCTGCTTTTTTCTCTCCGTTTCCGAAAAGGAACATCAGATAGCGAACGAGTGCATATAATGTCGTGCATGTAGCGATGATAGTCTCGATGAGCACGATCGGCTTGAGGAACGGCATAGGCTGTTCCATTGCCATCGAGCACGCCATGAGCTGCTTGGATGCTATCGCGCTGATCGCAAACGGGAATGTGTATGCCGCATAGCTTGGGAAGAAAGGCATCTTCAGATACTGCACGAACTTCACGCAGGCGAACAGGAAGAATACTGTTGCAACTACCCAGAGCACCGTCAGGAAGCTCAGCGACTTAGTCTGCGCCGACTGGATATATCCTGCGATACAAAGGCTTACAGGCGCTGCGTAAATGCAGATCAGCGGCTTTGCCGGATCAGGCGCAGGCAGCTTCACGTATCTCATCGTTACGAAAATGAGCAGGACCAGAAGTGCCGCAAAGCCGAACCAGAATGTTGCCATTCCGAAACCGGTTGCTTCGTATGCAGGAGCAGTCATTGCGGCCATTGCGATCCCGACGTAAACGATGTAATAGCTTGCATGGACTTTCTTGAGATCCGGTTTGAGAATGAAAGTCTTTGTGAAGTAGATGATCATAACGACGTGAAGTGCGATCGCCAGGTACCAGATGATCTGAGATGCAGCACCGAACCATGGCTTGAAGTATACGCTGAAAAGCATAAGAGCCATTGGGAAGGTGCAGAACACGCTCGCCATGATCGGGTTCTTCATGTTCTCTTTGAACTTTCCGAAATCAGTAAACACACTGATCAGGAACAGCACAGCGAGGATCGTAGCGATGACTCCGCATGTCATGCGGATCCCTTCTGAATATGACTGCAGCAGGTTACCAAGGCCGAACATGCCCAGGATCACGCCGCAGATTGGAATTGGAATTTTCTTGATCATTATTTATCTCCGTTCTTGTTCTTTTCTCCAGTCACCGGTCAGTTAACTAAGCCTCGAGCGGTGTAGTTCTTGTCTTGAGATACTCATCGTGTGAGAGCAGTGTGATCTCACCTGTTGTAGGGATGCCGAGCTCACGTGCAAGGATCTCAGCTGTCTTTGCAGCACAGATGCCTGTGTAGTAGATGCACTGTGACTTGTGTCCGCCTACGCTCATGTCGAATTCCTTTGTCAGGACTCTGCAGCAAGCAACACCCTTTGTGTTGTTCTTCTTGAACCAGTCATGAAGCTCGTTTGTCATTCCCATGCACTTTACAACGTTAGGATCCTTAGGTCCCTTCTGCTCGGATCTTCCGAAGAACATTCCGATAGCAAGAACTCCGCCGTTAAGTGCTCCGCAGATGCAGCCGGACTTACCTACTCCGATAGCCATTCCGGAAGCCATTCTGATGGTCTCATAAGGAACGTCGAGTTCGAAGTGCTGCATGATAGTCTCCATTACTGCCTCACAGCAGAAGAAACCCTTGCGGTATGACTCTTCAGCATCAGCCTGAACTTTTGCGAGATCGATTGATTTAGCGTTGATATTCATAGTTTTCCTCCATCACTATATCTACATTGATTTTTCTACCGTCTTACGATAACATTGCGGGCATGCATCACGACATCAACAGAAAGTTGTGTTTACGCAACGCTTTGTTTATTAATTAACAATTTCTATACTTTAGAACAACTTAAAGCGCCTGCTATAAATTCAATCTATAGCAAGCGCTTGTTTATGCTTCTGTATCTGTTAATGTTTCCGTTATGGCTGTTATTATCGATCGTTCCGGTTTCCCGTAATGAACGAGATAAATGTGTCAACAGCCTTACTGCGGCTTTTGCCCTTTTTGGTGATCAGGTACAAAGGCCATTTCAGCTCCTCCGCAAACGGAACAGTCCGCAGCTCATCACTTTCAAGCTGCTCTGCGACACTTTCTATGATCACGGTATTGGCCATACCGTCTTTTCGCAGTTTGAGGCTTCTCAGGATCCCTCCTGTATTCAGTATTACCTCAGGATCTGCTCCGCATTTCTCAAATTCGTGCATCATGATCCTTGTAGTGGCAAAATTCCGGTTGCGAAGAGTAAGCGGTTCTTCCGCAATTTCAGGTACCGAAACCGTTTCCCTCTCATAGAATCTGCTGCTCCTCATTGGGACGAAGAGTATTTCGGATTCATTTATAATCTCATATTCAAATTTGTCCTTGTCCACGTATGAGGCAAATCCGATATCTATTTCTCCGCTCAGGACAAGGTCCTCAACGACCTTATCCGGCATTTCCGCGAAGTCCAGTTCATACTCGGGATACTTTTTCTGGAACTCCTGAGTGATGCCCATCGTCAGACCTGCCATTACGCCAAAGGAGTAACCGATTTTGATGATTCCTCTCTCAGCCCTTGCAACATGCTCGATGTCAGTGATCATCCTGTCATATTCCGACTTAGCACTTACAGCATATCTATAGAAGGTCTCTCCGCAGGCAGTCGGTACTGACCCAGCTCTGTCCCTGTTAAACAAATAGCACCCGAGCTCCTGCTCGAGCCTGCTTATCACATTGCTGAGTCCCTGCGCAGAAATGAAAAGCTTTTCTGAGGCGACACTGATACTCCTGCATTCATATACTTTGATGAAACAATCCAAGTCCCTGATATTCATTATTGCCTACCTTTCCAGTCGGTATTAATAATACCACTTGAAGCGCTTTGCCTCTCCTTGTTTTTTCATATACCGGACGATCCATCAAAAGGGAAAAACTATAATCTGCGGACTTACGTCAGATCGCTGTGAAGATTTGTTTGAAGGTAAAGAAAAACTCCGGAACCAGTCCGGAGTAATGGAGCTCCCGGCCGGACTCGAACCGGCGACCCACGCATTACGAATGCGTTGCTCTACCAACTGAGCCACGGAAGCTTATTGCGCTCCGTTATTCTAACAGAGCGCTGTTTTTATTTCAATCATTTTGTCTTATTCAGGCTTGTTCAGCTTCCCGCTCTCTGAGACTGTCTGAACCAGCTTTGTCACCAGCAATGCTACATTAAGGAAAGCGATGGCGACTGTGAGTCCGGTCGAAGCGCCGGCAGCCTTCTCCATAATCTTTTTAGTGTTGACCATATCTTTGACCTCCTCTTACAAGTGCTTTTGCTGCGGTTAGATCTTTTTACTTGGAATACAGGTTGTTATTTGAGAACTCCGGATTCGAAGTGATGTCTATGCCCAGTGACTTGAGTGCCTGCTCGTCCTTGTCCGAGAGGATGGCCGTGCAGTGCGCTATGCAGCCGTTGAGATGCGGTATCTCGCGGAGCGCGAGCTCTGCGAACGGGTTGGTCATCTTTGTAAGAGTAAGCGCCATGATGATCTCCTCGAGGTTGAGGCTGGATTTGTCATGGAACACTCCTACCTTTGTGTTTGTCATGCTCTCAAAAATCGTCGGCGATACGATGAGCATGTCATCCTGGATGCCCGCGAGCCTCTTGATCGCGTTGAGCACCATCGCGGCCGTGGCCACCATCCTTCTTGAGGATCTGCCTGTCACAATGCTTCCGTCAGGAAGCTGGATGGCCGAAACGACTACGTTCTCATATCTCTCAGGATTCTGGCTCTTCTTGACCTCAGCGTATTCCTCTGCGGCGGCGACTACAGGACGGTCATATCTCGTTGCGCCTACCTCTTCCATCAGGAGCTTGCAGCGCTCAAGAGTAGCCGCGTCTATGTTGCCCTTTCTGTATGAGCACTCGGCGATCAGGTATCTTCTGACGATCTCCTGCTTTGCCGCTTCTCTGCACACCTCGTCATCGGTGATCCCGAATCCGGCTCTGTTTACTCCCATGTCTGTAGGGGATTTGTATCCGTCATCGGAACCGGTGATCGCATGCAGGATCCTGCGGAGCACAGGGAACGCGTCGATGTCTCTGTTGTAGTTGACCGCCGTCTCGCCGTACGCTTCGAGGTGGAACGGATCGATCATGTTGACGTCCTTAAGGTCTGCAGTCGCAGCCTCGTACGCGATATTCACAGGATGCTTGAGCGGCAGATTCCAGATCGGGAAGGTCTCGAACTTGGCGTATCTTGCCTTGCGCCCTCTCTTGTACTCGTGGTACACCTGCGACAGCGATGTCGCGAGCTTTCCCGAGCCTCCGCCCGGTCCGGTCACGACGATCAGCGGTTTGCTTACTTCTATATACGGATTCGCGCCGTAGCCCTCTTCGGAAACGATCGTGTCAACGTCGGTCGGATAGCCCTTGGTAAACATGTGCTTGTATGTGCGGACTCCGCGTCTCTCCAGCTTCGCAATGAACTGGTTGACCGACGGAGCGTCCTCATACCTTGTCACGACTACCGAATTGACCGACAGGTCGTAGCTTCTGAACTCGTCGATAAGTCTCATTACCTCAAGGTCGTAGGTGATGCCGAAGTCCTGACGGGTCTTGCTCTTGATGATGTCTCCCGCATAGATGCAGATGATTATCTCTGCGCTGTCGCTCATCTTCTGGAGCAGCTTGATCTTTGCGTTCTCATCAAAGCCCGGCAGCACTCTCATGGCGTGCTTGTCTTCTACAAGCTTGCCGCCGAATTCCAGATAGAGCCTTCCTTCGCCTCCCTGTATCCTCTCAAGGATGTACTTTGACTGTTCTTCGATATACTTTTCTGCGCTGAATCCTTCTCTAAACATAGATACCCCTTCACTTATGATGGTTTTACCTCGATCTCAAGAATATTGCGTCTCGAGAAAAACCGGTCAAATTTGATCTTGTAATCTACGGACACTTTGCCGTATCCGTCTTCGTCGAGGTTGTCCTCGAGCTTGTTTGTGTACACCTCAAGATTTACCGACGACATCATGGGGATCTGATACCTCGTGATGTTGAGGATGCCCGGCTGAAGCGTCATGTCCATGCCTTCATCATCCTCATCCCTTCCGTACTTGCGGATGCGGATGGTCCCGTCCTGCAGCTTGAACATGGTGCGGACATCTTCGAAACCTTCGGTATCTGCGTCCTCATAGGTGATGTATGTCGCGTCGTTCCGCGAGTACATCGTGCCCTCGGTCAGTATTTCCATCGAGTCTTCGAGTTCGAGTTCGCGGCGGTAAGCCTCTCCGCTCGGCTTGAGATTCTCAATGTATTGAGTGCTTGTGATCCTGAGATTTACGTTTTTCTTCATAACAGAGTAATTGTATAACATTTGACACAAATGACACAATAACGTCATATTTGAAAAATAAAATATTTCATGTACAATTTAACGGTACACCGGCTGCCGCTGGAGCAGCTAAACAGCGCGGGAAGCGCGTAGATAAAGGGTGAAGATCATGGACGATAATGAAAAGAAAGTAGTAAGTTTTGAACATCCGGAAGAAGAAGCCGGGATAGAGGATACCGGAAAAACAGTTGAGATCCCCGCAGCCGAGCCTGCAGCCGACGCTCTGCCTGAAGTGACCACTATGGTGGAGCCTCAGAGCAAGGCCGCCGAAGAGCATGCTGATGCTGCCGAAAGATTCGCACCTGAAAGCGACATGCCTGAAAAGATCAGAGCGCCGAGACATACGGCGGTCACTCACAGCAAACCGGACGAGAAAAAGTACGTTACAAAGACAGCTCTTGTAATATGCATGATACTCACCATGCTGGTGAGCTCAGTGCTCGGAGGACTCATCGGAGGGCTTATCGGAAGCGGATCGGGCGGCAGAGCATCGAGAGACGACACTGATCTTTCAGAGCTCAGCCTCGGAGATTCCTCGGGCGAGTCCCTGTCTGTAAGCGATATTATTGAAAAGAACGCCGACGCGGTAGTCGAGATAGTCGTCTCCGGCACATCGCAGAACATGTGGGGCCAGATGCAGCTTACCGAAGGCGCGGGTTCCGGCGTGATCGTCAAAGAGGACGGCTACATCGCGACCAACTACCACGTCATCCAGGGCGCCCGCAAGGTCCAGGTGACACTGCACAACGGTGACTCCTACTCGGCTCAGATAATCGGAAGCGACGCAGAGAACGACATCGCCGTGATCAAGATCGACGCAAAAGGACTCACGACCGCGACCATAGGCGACAGCAGCCTCGTTGAGGTCGGCGACCTCGCGGTAGCTATAGGTAACCCTCTCGGCCAGCTGGGCGGTACCGCAACATCGGGTATCATCAGCGCGCTCGACAGGACTCTCAACGTAGAGGGTACGACCCTGACTCTGATGCAGACTGACGCTGCCATCAACGGAGGTAACTCCGGCGGCGGACTCTTCAACGTGAAGGGTGAGCTTATCGGCATAGTCGAATCCAAGGCATCGGCCGTCGGAGTCGAAGGACTCGCCTTTGCCCTGCCTATCAATTCGGTCTCGGGCATCATCAACGATATGATCGAGAACGGCGGCAATGCTGAGGCACCGAAGTCGACACCGGCTGTCGGAATAGTCATCAGCGATGTTTCCGAAGAGAACGCACAGTACTACGGACTTGAATCCGCAGGCGTATACATTGCCCAGGTAACAGGCGAGAACGCTCAGGCTGCAGGATTCCAGGAGGAGGACCGCATCATATCCTTCAACGGGACCGAGATCAGCAACGGCTCAGAATTCATCTCACTTGTACGCAAGTGCAAGGTCGGCGACACCGTAACGATAGTCGTCAGCAGAAAGGGCCAGCAGGTCGAGATAAAGACCGTACTTGAAGAGCTTCAGGAGCAGTAAGCAGACTGGAATAAGCACAAACACAAACATCCCGTACTCTTTGAGTACGGGATGTTAAAATTATCTTTAATTTACCTTAATTACCCGGTTCAGCAGACTCAGGCGCTATTCCGTCTCGCCCATGGCCTCCATCTTTTTGCCCAGCGCGATGACGAATTCCTTGAGTGCCTTTACATGGGCATCCGCCTCGAATCTAGCCTCGTTGTCACGGCCGGCGTTGATCGCCTCCATGATGCGGTTGTGCTGCTCAGCTGTGGATTCATACAGCGAGAAGTCATCATAGTAAAGATATCTGAATCTGAGAGAGAGCTCCTGAACGTAATTGACGAGTTCGCTCAGTGTCTCATTTCCGCTGCACTTTACGATGAAGTTGTGGAACTTCTCGTCGAGCGCGATGATGTTCTCTTTATCATCGGCTTTTTCTATAGCCTCTTCATACTCGCGGGCTATGGCTTTGAGCTGTTCCTTTTCTTCTGCTGTGATCCTCTGCGCCGCCAGCTTTGCCACGAAGCCTTCCATGTCTTCTCTGACTTCGAAAACATCCAGCATATCCTTTATGGAAATGTTGGCTACGTATGCGCCGCGTCTTGGCTCGACCTTTACGAGCCCGTCATCAGCAAGCCTCTTGATCGCTTCTCTGATAGGCGTACGGCTCACATTCATCTTCTCGGAAAGGTCTATCTCCATGAGTCTTGTCTGGGATACTATCTCTCCGGTCAGGATCTTGTGCTTTAGCTCCAGATACACCAGGTCCTTTAACGGCTTCTGCACCTTAAGCTGTATATCAGTCATATCTTCCCCCTCATCATTTGCCGGTATCGCTCAGCCATGCCCTTATCGAGGCATCTGTGGCAGCCAGTTCAGCAAGAGTGGCAATTCCCTTGCCGGCTTCATCGATGTTTTTGTAGTAAGCGACCATCGTCGGTCCGCTTCCGCTCATCAGCAGTTCGTCGGCATCGAGTCTCTGCTGCATGAAGCGCTTCAGAGATGCTGCCTTCGGGTCAGCCATAAGCGTGTATTTTTCCATATCGTTGACGAAAAGCTTTCCGCCGGCTTTACCCTTGTCGGTATAGCCGATCGCATCCATGGCTTTGTAAGCAGCCTTTGTCGAGACCGCGGTGCCCGGATTCGCCATGACAACATATCTCGGGACGCTCTCGGCAGCTTCGACGATCTCGCCTATTCCGGCAGTCCACGCCGCATCGCTTGCTTCTTCGAGCCCTTTCAGGCCGGCCAGAAGATCGCGGTTTCTGTAGGCATTCATGAATGTCGAGAACGGCACGTCGGCTCCGAATTCAGCCCCTATGCTCATGAGCTCTCTCAGCGTGAACGGTCTGCCTGTCATCTCGTTGAGTCCGAGCAGGCACGCGGCCGCATTTCCGCTGCCGCCGCCTATACCGGCCGAGACCGGGAGATCTTTGCGGATGTCTATGATCATGGTGTCTGTCAGACCGTACTTGGTGTAGTCCGTATGACCCATGGCATCCGTAAAGGCCTTTACCGCCCTGAACGCCAGATTGTCCATGTCAGTCGGGATTGTTTTTGCGTCCGTACATAAATATACAACAATGCCATTTACAGTGCAATGAGGCAAATTGTATTTTGTTCCATTTTGAGTACATTTTTCTATGCTCATCACATCGTGAAGGCCCAGCCCCTGCATGAAAGAGACTATATCGTGGTAGCCGTCGGGACGCTTCCCGGTGATCTCGAGAGACAGATTTATTTTTGCGTGAGCATTAAGTGTCAGTTTATCCATAGTCAATGAAAACAGGGGAGATGTTGCTCCCCTGAGGTTAACGTATTTTATTTCTTCTTTGTTCCTTTGCTCTTTGAGCTGTTCTTCTCAGCCTTTCTTGATGCTCTGAGAGCTTCGATGGAACGGTCCGCCTTGTTGACAGGAGCCGGGGCATGGACATGATAAACGTTGTTGAGGAGCTCTGCGCAGTTCTCGATCTTCTGAGGCTGCGGCTCAGCGGTCTTCTTCTTTCTGCGGGCCTTCTTCTTGGCTTCTTTCTCCTCTTTCTTTGCCTGCTCTGCCATTACCTCTTCGACAGACTTGCCTGTCTTCTTGGCTTCTTTATAAGGATTGAAAGCGGCTTCCTTGCTGCCGTCCTTTGTCTTGGACTTTGCTTTTTCCTTTTCTTCTTCTTCCTCTTTCTGACTGTTCTGCTGGCGGAGAGACAGGACCATGATTCCTCCGAACATGATGACCATCATGCCCATGTTTACCATATTGTTGACTCTCTGGTTGTATGTCTTGAATGTGACTGTCTTATCGGCACCGAGAGTGTTTCCCTCGTTGTCTACGAGGTCTCCGCTTATTGTCAGCTTGTACTCAGAGTTGTTCTTTGCCATAAAGCCTTCATCAGGATCGGCTACGACCAGTACAAGGCCGTCGTTCTTGTCGCTGAACAGAACGCGGATAGGAACAGTCTCTCCCTCCGGGCCTGTGATGGTGAACTTGTCGGCATCGGCTGCAGTAGCTTCGTCGGAGTTGATCGGGTTGCTGAACGTCAGCTTTACTCCGAGGTTTTCCATCGATGTGTTGGTCTGTCCGTCTTCAGGATATGACGAAACGAGTGTGAGTCCGCCCTCAGCGAAACTGAACACCGATGCTGCCATTATCATGATCGACGCGAGTACTGCGATCAGACTGATTTTCTTCATTATTTATCCTCCATGATCTTCGGCGGAGCCTGCCGGCTGCACCTGCTGCCGCAAACAGCGGCGGCGATTTGATTACTCCTTTACACGGCGGTTCCTGAAAAACTCCTTCAGGAGAGCTGAGCACTCATCTCCGAGCACGCCGCGCGTTATCTCTATGCGGTGATTGAGCTTCCCTTCACCCGCAATGTTGTAAAGGGATCCGCATGCGCCTGTCTTTGGGTCGTCGGCGCCTATGACCAGGCGTCCTATCCTGGCAAGGACCAGGGCTCCCGCGCACATGCTGCAGGGCTCGAGCGTAACATACATCGTCGCTCCCGTGAGCCACTTGGCATTGAGCTCCTTCTGAGCTGCTTCGAGGGCGAGCATCTCGGCGTGCGCCGAGGATCGCCGCGCGGTCTCGACCATATTATGCGCGCGCGCGACGATCTGCCCGTCTTTCACAATGACCGCGCCGACGGGCACCTCGCCCTCAGCGGCGGCCGCTCCGGCTTCCTTCAAAGCCTCGAGCATATACATTTCATCATCGCCTTCGCGGCTAATAATCTCAAAACCCATAGCCGAGATATTGTATCACAGAAGATATCTGTTTATCAATAAAAACAAGGCATTTAAAAAGCCGGCCGGGCTGAAGCCCTCCGGCGTCTGCTCTGTCCGCTGCCGGGCCGGCCCCCTCTGCCTTCAAATGCCGGGGCCCGCCTCCTTCTACAGGAAGATATATCTGATTATATAAAGGAAAGGATTGACGTCGTATATGACCTTCGCCACCGTCGTAAGCTGAAGAGCCGCCATCATCTCTCCTGTCTTTTCCGGCGCCACCAGAGTCGTGACCGGGATCAGAAGAGCGACAGCGATCCATGCCAGCAGCAGTCCCCTTACTCCGCCGAGCACCAGGCCCAGGACCCTGTCGGAAAAGCCTATCACCAGGGACTTGTCGCGGCCGTGCCTCAGTACGGTCCTCAGTATGAACGTCAGCAGGCATACGGCAAGCACTATGAGAGCCAGCGCTATGACGCTGACCGATATGGCCGTGAGCTTGTCTGCGGCTGCATCCGCGGCCTTGTCAGCCGCGTTATCAAATATGTTGCCCAGCGACTTGGAAAGCGGGCTGGTCGACATATCAGGCGAAAAGATCGAATCAACTAAAGACTGTCCGCTTTCATCCGCCGACTCTTTGACTATGCCTGTGCCGCCTCCGCCCCGCAGCAGATCAAAGATGCGGGTATGCAGCTTCAGACTCAGCTTTGTTGTCATCAGCCAGGCAGCCAGCTTATCTCTGAAAGCGATGCTCAGACCTATGCCCCCCGCTATGCAGAGTATCTTTATTACGGTGTCACCGATGCCTTTCACGGCTCCGATAATAGCAGCCAGGGCTATTATGAGAACGACGCCGGCATCTATCATTGTCGAAAGTTCCATGTTCATGCCCTAATAATAACGCTTTCGGGTGATGATTGCCATCTTTCTTTGCGATCGGCTGTTATCAAAAATGGATACTGTGCCGCCCTGCCGCTCCGGTCCTTCCGGAGCCGCTTCAGTCTTCTGTTCTGTTAGTTTTTTTGGCACAATTATATTATTGCTGATTTTGTGCGGATCCACAAATTTCTTTCCTGTTTTTGTGCGGAAAAAATACAAGAACTTTCAGTATTTGCAAGGGTTTGACGATTTCTAAACTAATTGACGCTCAAGCGTCTGCGGTGCTATTATTAATTATATCGTAATATCGATCCGCGCTTTAGCGCGCATCAAAACAAGTGAAGAAAAAACGGAGGTATAAAGCGATGGAAAAGAAAACCCCGCTCTATGATACCCACGTCAAGTACGGCGGCAAGATCGTCGAATTCGGCGGCTTCCTTCTGCCGGTGCAGTACGGAAGCGGTGTCAAAGCAGAGCACATGGCAGTCAGAACTCAGTGCGGACTGTTTGACGTTTCCCACATGGGCGAGATCCTCGTTCAGGGTGAGAAGGCAAAGGATTTCCTGAATCTCGTTCTGACAAATGATTACACAGACCTTCAGCCGGGATTTGCCAGATATTCACCTATGTGCAACGAGAACGGCGGTACCGTCGATGACCTCATTGTATATATGAAGGCAGAGAACGACTACTTCGTAGTAGTCAATGCTGCAAACACCGACAAGGACTTCGCATGGATGGTCGATCATAAGATCGACGGCGTAGAGCTCACAAACGTCAGCGATGAATGGGGCCAGGTCGCTCTTCAGGGACCGAACGCCGAGACTATCCTTAAAAAGATAGTTGACGAGAAGTACATCCCTGCCGGCTACTACACATGCATCTTCGACGGAGACTTCCAGGGTATCCCTGTAATGATCTCCCGCACAGGATACACCGGCGAGGACGGATTCGAGATCTACATGCCTGCAGACAAGGCTCCTGACGTATGGGAAGCTCTTATCGCAGCAGGTAAGGATGACGGCCTTATCCCTTGCGCTCTCGGTGCAAGAGACACTCTCAGAATGGAAGCTGCAATGCCTCTCTACGGGCACGAGCTGAACGACGAGATCAGCCCTAAGACAGCAGGCCTCGGCTTCGCCGTAAAGATGGACAAGCCTGACTTCATCGGCAAAGCTGCTCTCGAAGCAGATCAGCCTCTCAAGCACAGAAGAGTCGGCCTGAAGGTCACAGGACGCGGCATCCTCAGAGAGCATCTCGATGTTTACAGAGACGGCAAGATCGTCGGACATACAACATCCGGAACCTTCCTGCCTTACCTTGGCGCTTCGTATGCTATGGCTATCGTCAATTCCGAAGACAGAGAGATCGGAGCTGCATGCCAGGTAGACGTAAGAGGCCGCATGGTAGACTGCGAAATGGTCAAACTTCCTTTCTATAAGAGGGAGAAATAAGATCTGTTGGTCATCCGCGCAAGCGGAAACAATAAAACCGATATTCTTTTTAACTAATTAATAAAAAAGGAGATTAGAACGATGATTGATCCAAAAGAACTGAAGTACAGCAAAGACGATGAATGGGTCCGTTATGACGGAGACGCTGCTTACATAGGCATTACTGATTATGCTCAGAGCGAGCTCGGCGACCTCGTATTCGTTAACCTCCCTGAGGTAGACGATGAGGTAGTTGCAGGCGAGCCATTCGGCGATGTTGAGTCTGTAAAAGCTGTAGCTGACGTATTCTCACCTGTTTCCGGTATCGTTCTGGAAGTAAACGAAGAGCTTCTTGACGATGCATCCCTGATCAACAGCGATCCTTACGGTTCATGGTTCATCAAGGTCGGAAGCATCTCTGAGACAGACGACCTCATGAGCGCTGACGAATACGACGAATACAGAGGATAATAACGCATCACTTCTTTAAAGTTAAAAGGAGGAAATCAAATTGGGCACTTTTATTCCTAACACCAAGGAAGAGCAACTGAAAATGCTCAACGAGATCGGATACAAGGATTTTGATGACCTCTTTAAAGTGATCCCTGATGAAGCAAAGGTCAAAGGCGAACTCAACCTTCCTGACGGACTGAGTGAGATCGAGGTTGACCGCAAGGTATCGGGACTCGCGGCAAAGAACGTCATTTTCCGTTCGATCTTCCGCGGAGCCGGCTCGTACAACCACTATGTACCATCCGCCGTCGACGCGATCGCCAACAAAGAAGAATTTGTTACGGCATATACACCATATCAGGCTGAGATCAGCCAGGGTATCCTCCAGTCGATCTTTGAGTATCAGACAATGATCGCAGAGATCACCGGCATGGACATCGCCAACGCTTCGATGTACGACGGCGCTTCCGCAGCTGCAGAAGCATGCTGGATGTGCAAAGACAGAAGACACAGCACATTCTATGTATCCGGCGCACTCGACGAGAGGATCCTTACAGTAATCAACACTTATTCCTTCGGAAGAGGCAGCAAGGTAGTAGTCATCCCTGCAAAGGACGGCGTTACCGACAAGGACGCTCTCGCAAAGGCTCTTGCCGACGATAACGAGGCAGCCTGCTTCCTGATGCAGTATCCTAACTTCTACGGAATCGTAGAAGATGCAGAAGAGCTCTGCAAGATCACTCACGACGGCGGCGCTAAGTTCATCATGTACTGCCACCCTCTCGCACTCGGCGCACTGAAGAGCCCGGGCGAGATCGGAGCTGACATCGCAGTTGGTGAAGGCCAGCCTCTCGGACTCGGACTCGAGTTCGGCGGACCTTACCTCGGATTCCTGTCCACAAAGCAGGAGAACATGCGTCAGATCCCTGGCAGACTCATCGGTGAGACTGTCGACACAAGAGGCGACAGAGGCTTCGTTCTGACCATCCAGGCCAGAGAACAGCACATCCGCCGCGAGAAGGCAAGCTCCAACATCTGCTCCAACGAAGCATGGTGCGCACTCAGAGCCGGCATCTATCTCTCGACCATCGGCCCTAAGGGATACGAACAGGTCGCTGAGCTCTGCTCATCGAAGGCTCACTACATGGCAGACGAGCTCGAGAAGATCGGCATGAATCGCTGCTTCGAAGGCGAGTTCTGGAACGAATTCGCAACAACATGCCCTGACGCAGACAAGCTGCTCGCAGCTCTCGAAGAAAAGGGCATCCTCGGCGGACTCAAGCTCTGCTGCGGCTGCTGCGGCGAGGACTGTGACACAGACTGCATCCTGTGGTGCTGCACAGAGCTCAACAGCAAAGAAGATATCGACGAAGTCATAGCTATCGCAAAGGAGGTGTTCTAAGATGAAATTAATATTCGAGAAGAGCATTCCCGGTAGAGGACAAGATATCTTCCCTGCATGCGACGTTCCTGTAAAGATGCCTGCAGCTCCTCTTCGTGAGAAGAAGGCGCATCTCCCAGAGATCTCTGAAAACGAGATGGGAAGACACTACACAGCTCTTGCAAAGAGAGCTCACGGAGTCAACGACGGATTCTATCCTCTCGGCTCCTGCACAATGAAACACAATCCGAGGATCGACGAGAAGATGGCCGCCCTTCCGGGATTCACCAAACTGCATCCGCTGCAGCCGGCTCACACCGTTGAGGGAGCTCACGAGCTCATCGCTGACCTCGAGAAATTCCTCTGCGAGATCACAGGTATGGCGGGCGTTACATTCCAGCCTGCAGCCGGAGCTCACGGCGAGTTCACCGGCCTCCTTCTGATCAAGGCTTACCACACAGACAGAGGAGACACAGAGCGTAACGAGATCATCGTACCTGACGCTGCTCACGGCACCAACCCTGCTTCGGCAACAATGGCAGGCTACAAGACAGTCGTTATCAAATCCAATGAGAACGGCACTGTAGACATGGATGACCTCAAGGCTCACCTCGGCCCTAAGACAGCAGGTCTGATGCTGACCAACCCTAACACAGTCGGTCTCTTCGACCCTAACATCATGGAGATCACAAGACTCGTCCATGAGGCAGGCGGACTCTGCTACTATGACGGAGCTAACCTGAACGCCGTAATCGGAATCGTACGTCCGGCAGACATCGGATTCGACGTAATCCACATGAACCTGCACAAGACATTCTCGACTCCTCCCGGCGGCGGCGGTCCTGGAAGCGGCCCTTGCGCATACAAGGACTTCCTCGCACCGTTCGCACCTGGTCTGGTATGCAAGGACGGCGAATATGTAAGAGCTGAGAAGTCCATCGGTAACATGACAGGCTTCTACGGCAACTTCCTCGTAATGGTCAAGGCATACGCATACCTGCTGACCATCGGCAAAGAAGTCTACACTCTGGCTCAGAACGCTGTACTGAACGCGAACTACATGCAGGAGAAGCTGAAAGACATCTATCCGGTTGCTTTCGACACAACATGCATGCACGAGTTCGTAATCGGTCTCGATCCGATCTACAGAAAGACTCACGTATCGGCTCTGGACGTAGCCAAGGCACTCCTCGACTACGGCATCCATCCTCCTACAATCTACTTCCCTCTGATCGTCCACGAGGCCCTCATGATCGAGCCTACAGAGACAGAGACGAAGGAGACACTCGACGAGGCTATCACAGCATTCCGCGAGATCTACGACCGCATCTTCAATGCTCCTGAGAGCGTACAGAATGCGCCGCAGACCACACCGGTACTGAGACTCGACGACACAAAGGCAGCGAGAGAGCCGCACCTGAGATTCGACTTCGAATAGTCATCGCGGAGTATGCTGCAACCGGTAGTAATAACGGAAGGATGCAGCGACAACAAAACAGTAAAGCGGGAGTAAACAGCTCCCGCTTTTTCATATTCAATACAGCTGTCACGTGTTTTGCCTGATTTCCTTTAATACACGTGACTTTCCATCTCCCCTTAGTCCTCAGTAGTCATTTCTTCACACAAAAAAGTCACGTGTTTCGGGCATAACAAGTCCATTACACGTGACATTCGAAAGACTTGGGGAACCTCCGTCGGTCATCCGGGCCGAAAAAAGTCACGTATTTAGGGCTAAATTGGCCTTTCACACGTGACTTTTAAAAGCACGAGGAAAGGTCTTTTCCTTTTGCCATAAAAAAATGTCACGTGTATCGGTAAAACCGAACGGAAAAACGTGACATTTTTATTTCTCTTTCTATAGCCGGCTGAATGCAGGCTGTTTCCTAGAGGCGTGCAGCTTCCATGATCGCTTCTGCGAAGGACGGATGCGGATGAATGATGTTCGCTACTTCTTCGAGCATCATGCCGCGGCCGATCGCTACGGAAAGCTCGCCGATCAGGTCGGACGCTCTTCCGCAGAGCAGGTGCGCGCCGATGATCTTATGGTCGTCAGCCCTTGCAACCAGCTTTACGAAGCCTCTGTCGAGTCCCGCGATGATGGTCTTTCCGTTTGCCGACATAGGATACTTCTTTGTGACGACTTCGATGCCTGCTTCTTTCGCTTCGTCGGCTGTCATTCCGACTACGGCGATCTCAGGGTCTGTATAGATGCAGCTCGGAACTGTGTTCATGTTGATCGTTGCACGGCCCTCGTTCATGAGAGCGACAGCGTTGCGGCCTTCTGCCGATGCTGTATGCGCAAGCTGGATGCCTCCGATCGCGTCGCCGATGGCGTAAACGCTAGGGCAGACCGTCTTGTACTCGTCATCAACCAGGATGAATCCCTTGCCGTCCTTGAGGCCTTCGTACTTGGCCATGAACTCATCGCTGAATACACCCTCGGTGTTAGGTCTTCTGCCTACGCACATGAGGACCTTGTCTGCTTTGATATCGATAAGCTCGTCCTTCTTGTTCTTGAGCGTAACGACCAGCTTGTCGCCGTCTTTCTCGATCTTCTGTACAGGGGACGAAACGTGTACGTCTACGCCCTTCTTCTCAAGGCTCATCTTGATGCTGCGGCCGATCTCCTTGTCGATGACAGGAAGCAGTCTGTCCATTCCCTCGATGACTGTTACGTGGTCGCCGAGGTCCGCGTATATTGTGGCGAATTCGATACCGATTACGCCTCCGCCGATGATGACGAATTCAGGGATCTCTTCTCCGCCCATATCGATAAGATCTGTGCTGTCGATGACGCCCGGCAGGTCATATCCCGGGATAGGAGGCATGAACGGCTTGGATCCTGTTGCGACCATGATCTTGTTTGCCGTATAGACCTCGTCTCCGACCTTGACTTCATGCTCTCCGGTGATCGTTGCCATTCCTTCGAGCAGATCGATCTTTTTCTTTTTGATGAGTCCGCTGATACCGTTTCTGAGAGTGTCGAGGACCTCGTCCTTGCGCTCGCCTATCCTTGCGCGGTTAGCGTGCAGACCTTCGACCTCAACGCCGATGGCAGCTCCGTGCGCAGCGTCTCTGTAGACATCGGACGAATGCATGAGAGCCTTTGTAGGGATACATCCTCTGTTGAGGCAGGTCCCGCCTACGCGGTCCTTCTCTGCGATCGCGACTTTCATGCCAAGCTCAGCTGCATAGAATGCGGCTTCGTATCCGCCCGGGCCTGCTCCGATTATCAGGAGATCATAATTGAATTCGCTCATGAGTAGTTCCTTTCTGCTTTATTTGATTTGTATTAGATTGTCTTTGCTATAAGTCCCAATATCTCATATGCTGTTGCCGATGTGCCGGCCGGAAGTCTGTCCGCAAGTCCGCGTATCTCTGCCGCGTCGTAGCGGCTCCCCTTTACCAGCTCTTCGACAACGTCGAAGACTTCCGTCTCGAGTGCGTCCGAATAAATGCGGCAGTCCTTTATGTACTCGCCCTTCATGGCGAGCTGCACTTCGGCTCCGCCCCATTCGAACCTGTGCTCTATATCGTGAGTGAACGGAAGCTTTGTCCCGAGTCTCCATTCTTCGGAAGCATATTTATCGAGCAGCTCCTGCGGGATCTCCGGCAGGGGCTGTTCTTCGGGCTCGCAGCCGTACTCTCTGGCCGCCGCCCTCACCATGGCGTCCTGCATGGCTCTGATGAGCTCTTCCGTACCGGCGGATGCAAGAGGTTCATCCAGATGATCTCTCAGATTGGTCACTCTCGATCTTACCGAGTCCACGCCCTTAGACTTCAGCTTGCCCGCGGAGACCTTCAGATACTTTGTGAGGTCGTCCGCCTTCACATCCATCATTATGGTCCCGTGATGGTAGTTGAAGCTTTGCGACGAGAAGTAGGCGTGTCCCGAATACTTGCGGCCTTCTACCGTCAGGTCGTTGCGGCCGGTCTTTGAGGCGTTTATGCCGAGCAGTCTGCAGGCCAGCAGTATGACGTCAGTCTGCCTTTCTACATCGAAGAGCCCGTCCCTCGCGATGAACGTGAAATTGAGATTCCCCATGTCATGGTAGACGGCTCCGCCTCCGGATATGCGCCGCGCGAGGTTTATTCCGTCGCGCTTGATCGCTTCAACGTCGCACTCCTTCCATGGATTCTGGTTCTTGCCTATGACCACGGTGTGCGCGTTCTGCCACAGAAAGAGTGTGACTACACCCTCTTCTGCAGTCATCGTCAGGTGTTCTTCGGCTGCCAGGTTCACGTACGGATCCGTGCAGTCCGTTCTTATGACTCTAAGCCTGCACGTTTCCGTCATCGATTGTTCCCCCGCCTTCTTCTACGCCGGCGTCTTCTGCCGCATCTTCAGTGGACTCCATGCTTTCCTGGCGCTCCTCGATTCCTTCGAGTTCGTCGTCAGGAATGGTCGCGTTCTCGCTTCCGTTTACGTTGTTGAGGGTGGACGGATCGATAGGCTCAGGGCGCGGGTCATTGGTCTTGTAATATGTATAATAGCTCTCGCCCTCGCGCTGGATATTGCCGTTCTTGTCGACGATCCAGTCTCCCATCCATTCGGTACGTATGACTCCGTGGCGGTAATCCCACTCCGTTATGTGGTCCTCATACACCGAGTCCGTGTCGGCATCGTAACCGTACCTCTCGGCGTAGTCCTTGTTATAGTGGGAATATGCAAGATATGTCTTTGTTATGTCATCGCCTTCTATCATGATGTCCGTGTAGTCGTTGTCACGGGCAAAGCGGCCCTGCATAGCAGCGCGCATCTCCTCTACGGAGCCGAAAGTGCTCCTGTGCGTATGCACGATGGCAAACTGCATCAGATAGCCGAGCAATGCGAGCCCGACTATGACCCCAACCACCGTCAGGAGCCTGCGGTTTTTACGTCTTATCTGCCATTCTTTCGCCCATGCGGCGGCATCTCTTCTGTCCTGATCCATACTTTTGACCTTTTTCAGTGATTATCAGAAATAAAGGCCGGCACCTGTTTGTGTCGACCTTTGTTTAAAACCGTAACTCAGTCGCTATTACTTCATCAGCATCCCGAGGATATTTACAACGTCCTTAGCGTCAACTCCGTCAAGAAGTCCGCCAACAACCTTGAGCATGTCGCCGGAGCTGCTCTTAGCGGTCTCTGCCTTTGCGGTGTTGCCCATCTTCGACATCAGGATAGGTGCCAGGATAGCCATGATCTTGAGGATGGTCTTGGTGTCGAGTCCGCTCTTCTTCTTGGCCTTAGCGGCGACTTCCTCTTCCTGTGCTCCGAGGAGGTGCTTAACGATCTTTGCGCCGTCAGTTGTATCGGCATTCTTTACAGCCTTCTTAAGGTCTTTTGTGTCCTGCTTGCTGTGATCGTTCAGAGCCTGGAGGAAACCGTACTTTGTGTCCTCGTTCTTCATCTGGCCCTGCATTCCCTTCAGAAGCATAGGCATTACTACCTCGATAGCCGACTGCGCGCTCTTGTCATCTACGCCGAGCATGCCGCTTACCTGCTCAAGAGCTCCTGACTGAAGCATCATCTTCATGATGGTTTCCATATCCATAGTGTATCTCCTTCCCGCCTTAGCGATTTACACAAATATATAGTCCGTATACGCTTAAATTTTAACTTCTTTCTGCTTCTTTTTCAATGCTTTACGGCAATGCCGGACCTTTACTTTACAGCGACTCCGCACTCGCGCTCCATTATCTTCGCGAACGACTTAATGCAGGTGTGAACGATGCCCGTGCAGTAGGTCTTGCGCTCAGGATCGGTGAACTCGTAATCCGCGATGAGCTCCGGGCAGATGCTGCTTACATAATCTTTTGCGACATCGTCGTTGAGCTCTCTTACAAGGTCGATGCACTTTTTGAACGCCGGGTCGCCCTTGACAGTTCTTCCGAACACCTTGCCCAGGCACATCGTAGCGCCCGCGACGGCTCCGCACACGTTGCCTCCGTCACCGAATCCGTAAGGAAATCCTGTCGAAAGCGCGATCGCTTCTTCACCTATACCGAGCTCATAATGTCTGTTGAGCACCTCGAGCACAGACTCCGAGCACATGAAACCGGTCGTAAAATTCTCTGTCGCGTCAGCGAGCATCTTTTCCATGTTTACCTCTTTGACCATAACACTCCCTCCATACCTCTTTATCTCTTTTTGCGCCGCGCTTTCTCTGCCGCCTTGCGCTTTGCTGTCTTTGGCTTCATCACGCTGTATCCGAAGAAGCCGAGCTCTTCGGGCATGAGCCTGTAATACTTGCCGTGGTTATACGCCACAAGATCCATGGCGCCATAGTCATAGGCGCCCTTCTCATCCACATATTTCTCATCTACATGCACGGCCGTTATTTCTGCCATGAACATATCGTGCGACGGAAGCCGCACTATGTCCTTTACCTTACATTCTATGTTCAGCGGCGACTCTGCGATCAGCGGAGCCGAGACCGTGTCAGCCTTTTCGCGGGTAAGGCCCTGAGCCTCAAACTTGTCGATATCGCGTCCCGACTTCACCCCGCAGAAGTCCATTGCCTTTGCGAGAGATGACGGCACAAGGTTGATGACGAACTCGCCGCTCTTCTCTATGATATCGTGCGAAAAGCGCCTCGGCTGCACCGAGATGTACGTCATCGGAGGATTCGAATTGATTATCCCCGTCCAGGCTATAGTCAGGATATTGGACTCCTCCATGGTGCCGCAGCTGACCATCACGGATGGCACCGGAGCGAGGAGCGGCCCCGGGATCGAATTAATCTTCATTTATATATTACCTCCTTGCCGCAACTATCGCCCGCCATTCTCCGTCTGCAAGCACCTCTATTATATCAAAGCCCGCATCCTCTATGGCCTTTTTCACAATATCTTCCTTTATATCCAGTATCCCGGATGTTATGTATATTCCGCCCGGTCTGAGGTTCTCCGCCGCGGATGGTGACAGCATCATCACGAGGTCTGCCATCAGGTTGGCAACGATGATATCCGGTTCGTAGTCGATGCCCGCCATCAGGTCGCCCTTGCGTATATCAATCTTTCCGTCAAGGCCGTTCTTTCTGATGTTCTCTGTAGCGACGCGCACGGCCTCGTCATCTATATCGATACCGAGGGCGTCATCAGCACCGAGCAGCACCGCCGCCATAGCAAGTATGCCGGTCCCCGTGCCCACGTCAAGTACCATGAAAGGAAAGCGGGACGGATCGTATGAGCTCCCCTCTCCTCCGCCAAGCTGCTTTTCGAGAGCCCTGATACACATCGATGTGGTCTCGTGCAGGCCGCTTCCGAAAGCCATTCCCGGATCCATCTCTATCACGAGGTCGCCCTCTGCCGCTTCGTACTCTTCCCAGCCCGGCTTTACGACTATGTGCTCGCCGACCCTTGCAGGCTTGAAATTCTCCTGCCATTTGTAGAGCCACTCGCTGTCGTCTCCTGTCACGGATGTCTCATTGCTGACCGCGTTCTCTTTGCAGGCTGCAAACGCGCTGATGAGCGCCTCAGCTTCGCCGAACTGCGCGCGGCCCTCTTCATCATCCGTAAAGTAGAGCGTTATCGTGATGCTTCCGTCATTATCCGTCTCTGCCTTTTCAGCTGCCTGCGAGATCTCTTCATTTATATAGTCGTATTTATACAGGTCCTGATGTTCTGCGATATCCAGCGCGTCGAGCGGATCGTCGATCTGCATGGATGTGAAGCCGGCCTCAATGAGTACGGCCTGGAGATCCTCTGCATATTCTTTTTTTGTCTTTATCCTTGTCTCAATATACTTCATAACGTACTCAGTATAACACAGATGCGCTTATGCAGAATGGAAATATATCGACTATTTACGAATATTTGTTCTTGACTTTAGTCCCTGTCCGGCTCATAATATAGCTGTAATTTGGAAATATTGGAAATATTTTGGAATGTTTTTCGCAAGTGTCAATGGAGGTGCCTGCCATGATGAGCGTAAGAGAACTGAAAGAACTCAAGAGACAAAAAGGTTATACAAACGAAATGATCGCAGAGAAGACCGGTGTGCCCCTCAGCACCGTCCAGAAGATATTCAGCGGGGTCACCAAGCACCCTAGATATGACACCCTGCTCGAACTCACGAAAGGTATGTCCGAATACAATTATGATCTTGCTACTTATATTGTCCGCGAGGAGGCAGCAGAGTATTCGACAGAATATGAAGATCAGTTTCATGAGGACACCGACTCCCGCTGGCCGAGGCAGGGCCACTATACCGTACAGGACATACGTGCGCTTCCTGATGAGATCAGGGTCGAGCTTATCGACGGCGTGATATACGACATGACAGCTCCGAGATTACGGCATCAGAAAATATTGCTCAAGCTTGCTATGGCGTTTGACAGATGTATTGAGGAATGTGGTTCGGAATGCACAGTCACTATCGCCCCGCGGGATGTCAGACTGTTTAATGATGACAGACACATGGAGCAGCCTGATATTCTCATCACCTGTGATAAGAGCAAAGATCTTGAAGACTATTACGACGGCGCACCTGAACTGACAGTTGAGATCCTTTCTCCCTCAACAAGGCGCAAAGACCTGCTCGTTAAATCCTTTTATTATGAAAAAGCAGGTGTTAAGGAATACTGGATAGTCGACCCTGATAAAAAGAAGGTCCTTGTCTATTACTTTGAAGAAGACAAGATGCCGGAAACATACGGGTTTGACGATACGATCCCGGTGAGCATATCCGGGGGCAAATGTGTCATAGATTTCAAAAAGATCGCTGATAAGATCTGATGCCCGGAAGAAAAGATCTTTTCCGGCATATGATAAGGGCAGGTCGTACTGACCTGCCCTTTGTGTTTTGCTTTTACCGCATCCGGCTCTCTTATACGTTATCCGAGCGTGATCTTCATGAATTTCTTTTTGCCCTTCTGCAGAACGAGCTCGCCGTCCTTGAAGTCGGCTTCGGTTACGGAGTATCTCTTGTCAGTGATCTGCTCGCCGTTGATCCTTGCTCCGCCGCCCTGGATCGTTATGTAAGCCTCGGATGTCGATGGCTCGAGTCCTGCCTCTTTCATGAGAGCGGCAAGTCCCATTCCGTCGCCCGCGAAGAGCGATGCGTCAAACTCTTTGGTCGGCATGTCAGCGGAAACTCCGCCGCCCGCGAATACCTCGCGGCTTGCCTCGAGAGCCTTCTGAGCCTTTTCTGCGCCGTGTACCAGCTTGGTTACTTCATACGCGAGGACTTCCTTGGCCTTGTTGATCTCGGCTCCCTCGAGAGCGGAGAGTCTGTTGACCTCGTCCATAGGCAGGAACGTCAGCATGCGCAGGCACTTGTTGACGTCGGCGTCAGCGACGTTTCTCCAGTACTGGAAGAAGTCGTATACCGAGCACTTTCTCTCGTCGAGCCAGAGAGCGCCCTTTGCGGTCTTGCCCATCTTCTTGCCTTCGCTCGTTGTGAGCAGGCTTACCGTAAGTCCGTAAACTTCCTTGCCGCAGGCCTTTCTTGTGAGGTCTACGCCGGCGATGATGTTGGACCACTGGTCGTTTCCGCCGAACTGGGCCTTGAGGTCGAAGTCGCGGGCCATTACGTAGAAGTCGTAAGCCTGGAGCAGCATGTATGAGAACTCGAAGAACGAGAGTCCTGTGTCTCTGTCCATTCTTGTCTTGAAGCAGTCCGCTCTGAGCATCGTGTTGACGTTGAAGTGTGTACCGATCTCTCTTGCGAACTCGGTGAACTTGCAAGGTCTGATCCACTCGGCGTTGTTTACGCTTACAGCGTAGCCCGGCTTAGGCTCTCTGTTCTGGTGGCCCGGGTGGTATACACCCTCGTTGCCCTCGTACTTCCACTCATCGTCAAAGTCGATGAACTTATCGAAGAGCTTCTTGAACTGTCTGCAGTTCTCGTCGATCGTATCCAGAGTCATTACCTGACGCATGTCGGATCTTCCGGACGGGTCACCTATCTCGCCTGTGCCGCCGCCGAGCAGGAACACAGGAGTGTGTCCGTACTTCTGCATATACATCATCGTGATGACCGGGATGAAGTGTCCGACGTGCAGGCAGTCTGCTGTCGGGTCGAATCCGATATAGAATTTGATCTTCTCTTTTCCGAGGAGCTCTCTCAGAGCTTCAGGGTTTGTGGACTGCTCGATCAGTCCTCTTTCGAGAAGCACGTCATACACGTTGGTGTGCTCGCTGACATTGTCAGGAATAAGGTTTTTCATTGCTATTCTCCTTCAGTTATGCTTGAAAAAACGGCTTCGCGTAGTGCCGCGAAGCCGGATGTACCGTTTATACAGACCGTAATCGACTCGCAGCAAAATCAGTCTTCGTAATACGAAGCTTCACCGTAATAATAGATTGCTGCTACGATTCCGTGTCCTCTCATGTGTATTTCCTTTCACATACGGTAAAAATATACCACTCACTTAAGTCTCTGTCAAACAGCTATAGATATCTTGCCGCAGCGTCCCTGACCTTGCTGAAGTCTATAACGCATTTCCCGCCGGAGATGCCTACAGGGATCATATCATCAAAGGTATAGACCTCCGGTGAGTCGTCTTCCTCAAATTTATAGACAAGGACCTTCTTTTTAAACGGATCTACGATCCAGTATTCTTTGACTCCTGCATTCATATATTTATTCAGCTTGATGATGCAGTCTTTTGTGCGCGATGACTTCGAAAGGATCTCTATCGTAAGCTCAGGAGCCCCTTCGATCCTGGACGGATTATCGTCATCGTGGCACAGCACAAGAAGATCCGGTTCTACCATAGTAAGATCATCGCGATCGAGACGTACATCCATAGGCGCCACATACACCTCGCAGTCAGGACAGTGATCTCTGATGCAATCCATAAACTGGTAAAAAAGCTGTCCAAGGATTATCTGATGTGTTCTTGTTGGACAACCCATATCGTATATGATGCCATCGATCAGCTCCACCCGGATGTCATCCGGAAGCGCATAATAATCTTCTATTGTATAGTTTCCATGATCAGGCCATCGCTCGTCATCAACGAGCCAA
>JAFUGO010000074.1 GCA_017469325.1 Mogibacterium sp.
ACTTTGCCCGCATCGAAGCTGACTTCGTAACCGAATCTGTCCTTTATGATCTCTGATAAAACCTCAAGCTGGACTTGTCCCATAAGTCTTATTTGTATACTACCATCATCCGCGCGTGTAACGTTGAGCGCAGGGTCTTCAGCAGCCAGTGTTTTCAGGTCTTTCATTAGTAGATACGGATCCATGCCCTCCGGCCCGCTTACCGAATACACCATATACGGCTTTATGGACCACGCGGTCTGCGGCGGTTCGCTTCCGAGCCCGTCACCCGGCATCGCCTGTGGCAGTCCCGTCACTGCGCATACCATGCCCGCATGAGCACTGTCCGTCATCACGCATTTGCTTCCCGAGTAAAGCCTTATGCTGTTTATCTTTTCTTCGGTGATATCGCTTCCCGAGGCGCTGCTGACCTTCACCTTGTCTTTTACTCTCAGTTCTCCGCCGGTCAGCTTTATGAAGCACAGCCTTTCTCCTTCTTCTGCCACCGCGGTCTTGTATATCCTGGCGCCGAATACACTTCCGTACTCCGGCATCCTTGTATATCTGCCGATCACATCGATGAGCTCATCGATCCCTTCCAGCTTGAGAGCAGAGCCTGTCATACAAGGCACGAGTTCTCTTCTGAGGACCGCTTCCGCGATCTGATCCTCAGTCGGCAGCTCTCCCCCGAGCACACACTCCGCAAGATCCTGCGAGTAAAGAGTGACGGCGTCGATAAACTCATCCGTCATCGCTTTTGCTCCGCTGAAGTCAACTGCGGGTACGCCGAGTACGGAAGACAGTTCTTCTATGATCTCTTCTTTTGGCCTCACGGCTATATCCATCTTATTGATGAATATGAACACGGGGATCCCGCGCTCCGCCAGGAGCCTGTACAGCGTCTTTGTATGAGCCTGCACTCCCTCCGAGCCGCTTATCACCAGAAGCGCGTAATCGATCACCGAAAGTGAGCGCTCAGCTTCAGCGGCAAAGTCTACGTGGCCCGGAGTGTCTATCATGGTGATCTCCGTACCGTCCGTGCTGAATCTCGCCTGTCTTGAGAATATGGTGATGCCGCGGTTCCGCTCTATCCTGTCATCGTCAAGGAAGGCGTCGCCGTGATCCACCCTTCCGAGCTTCCTGAGCTCTCCGGAAGTGTACAGCAAAGCCTCCGACAAGGTAGTCTTGCCGGCGTCGACGTGTGCCAGTATTCCGAGTGTTATGTTCTTTTCTCTTCTGTTGATGTCCATATAACGCCTTTCCGCTCTATTGTAGCATCAGAAACAGTGATTTGACACTATTATTCACTTGTTGTTAGACCTTCGTTTCTGTTGTATACTATCTGCGTATCTTATTGAAAAAAGCAATAAACAACGGGAACCGGAGATCATTAAATGCCGCTTATAATACCTGACAAACTGCCTGCAGCCGATATGCTGCGGGCCGAGAACATATTCGTGATGGACCGCGCGAGAGCGTCCTCCCAGGACATCCGTCCGCTCAAGGTAGTCATCGTCAATCTGATGCCTACCAAGATCTCCACCGAGACTCAGCTGGCAAGAGTGCTCGCCAACAGCCCTCTTCAGATCGAGATGAAGCTCGCGGGCATGGATTCACATACCTCCACGCATGTTTCGCAGGAGCACATGGAGTCCTTTTACACGAC
>JAFUGO010000007.1 GCA_017469325.1 Mogibacterium sp.
ACCATAGGGATCGCGTTCCTTGCTATCGCGATCATCGCCGCGGGCATACTCATCGTATTCGACAGGTTCACAGTTTACGAGTACGCGTACAACGGCAAGGTCCTCGGCTACGTGCAGGAGCAGGAGGAAGTCACGGACGTGCTCGAACTTGCGGGAAGCAAGCTCAGCAGCAACAACGGAGGCGCGGGTGTTGAATTCGTGCCTAACCAGAACGTCACATTTAATCTTGTTGACGGCCGCGGAAAGAGTACCGACGATTCGGATACCGCGATCAACAAGCTCATATACATGACAGACATCGAGGTCGAGGCTTTCGCTGTCTATGACGGAAGCAACGTAAAGGCCATCGTAAAGAGCAGCGAGGATGCCGACGCTCTCCTCGAGGAGACCAAGGCGGAGCTTTCTGTTCCGGACAGCGGAATGGAACTCGTGTCTTCGGACTTCACCAACGAGCTGGATATCAGGCCGGTGAACGTACTGCTGGGAAGCGTCCAGAGTAACGCGAAGGCCCAGAAGCAGATGGTCGAAGGCGGAGAGATGGAGACCTTCCATATCGTCGAAGAGGGAGAGACCGCGGAGAGTCTGGCGGCCGAGTTCGGAGTCGAGACTATCGACATATATGACGAAGAGAACCGCAATGCCGCGACAGAGATCGAGCAGGGCGACAAGGTCTGCGTAAGAAGCACGGTCGACCCGGTAAGCGTAGAGATGGTCGAGAGCGGCAGGCTCAAGGAGACGATCCCGTACAGCACCATCAAAGAGGAGACCGATGAGTACTACAAAGGCGATACTGAACTGAAACAGGACGGTGTCGATCAGGTGCAGATCTTCGAGGGAACCATCACCAAGGTAGCCGGAGAGATCACCGACAGAGAAGCGACCGCGGAACCTGAGATCGTCAAGAAAGGAAAAGACAAGATAATACTGGTTGGTACCAAGAAGAGACCTAAGACAGCTCCGACGGGAACATTCATGATGCCTATCAAGAGCTATGTCATCACCTCGGAATTCGGTCCTAGATGGGGACGTTTACATTCAGGTATGGACTACGCCGCTCCTACGGGTACGCCTATATACGCCTCCGACGGAGGTACTGTAATAAGGGCGTCCTTCTACGGAGGATACGGCAATTGTATAGACATCGACCACGGCAACGGCAGGGTCACAAGATACGGACACTGCAGCGCGCTGCATGTAAGCGTGGGCGACCTTGTCTATCAGGGACAGGAGATCGGCCTTGTCGGAAGCACGGGCAACAGTACCGGACCGCACGTACACTTTGAGGTCATCATGAACGGTGTCGCCCAGAACCCTAGAAATTACGTAGATCCATAAAGCGGGAGGACCCGGATTGGCTTTAAGAAGAAAGAAAAACAGAGAGAGAGAGGAACTGCAGTTCAACGATGAGGAACTGCAGCTCCGCATGACGGAAAGGCGCAGCGCGGTCAGCTCCGCGGCGAGGAAACGCAGGATCCGCACTATCGTGTTAGCCCTGCTCGTCTTTGCGCTGCTCGTAACTGTTTGGGGCAGAGATATACTGAGGCTCAAGGCCGAGAACGTGGCCCTGAAGAAGCAGCAGGTGGAGCTCGAAAAACAGAGAGACGCTCTCAAGGAAGAGCTCAAGACCGTAAATGATCCGGAATACGTCAGAGAGCAGGCCAGAAAGCAGCTGAGGCTCCTGAATCCGGGAGAGATCCTCTTCACCTTTGATGACGGAGAAGAGCCTGAACAACCTGCGGATGAGGAAACGGAAGAAGACGGGGGCGCAGATGAGTAAGAAGCGCGCCCGCGGAGGGAATCCGCACAGGCATACACACAGGCCAGAGGGATTCGCCGGAGTCAGACCCGACAAGAGGCTGGGGCAGAACTTCCTGATCGATGAAGAGGTGATCGGGACGATCATAGAAGAGAGCGGTGTCAATGAGAAGACTCTCGTGCTCGAGATAGGACCCGGCACCGGAGCGCTCACGCTCCCGATGGCTGAGATGGCCGGAAGAGTGATCGCGGTAGACCTCGATCCGGCTATGATAGAAGGTCTCAGGATCAAGACCTTCGGCATGGACAATGTCGAGCTGATACTCGGGGACATCCTCGAAACAGATATAAAAGGGATGGCAGAAAAAGGCCTTAAGGAACACGGACTCGAGGAGTTCCGCATCGTGGGCAATCTGCCGTACTACATAACCACACCTATAATAATGAAGCTTCTCGAAGCCGGTACCGGAGCGGAGAGCATCACCGTGATGATGCAGAAGGAGGTCGGAGACAGGATCGCCGCCGCGCCGGGCACGAGGGCATCGGGAGCTATAACGTATCCGGTCCACTACTACGCTGAGGTAAGCGAGATATGCGATGTTCCGCGCGAATGTTTCTATCCGGTCCCCGGCGTGGATTCCGTGGTGCTTAGGCTCGACCTCAGGGATGAGCCGGCTGTGGACGTGAAGGACAGAGATCTCATGATGCGCTGCGTCAAGGCGGGTTTCTCGATGAGGCGCAAGACTCTGCTCAACTCCCTCACCGCGCTCGGCGGATACGAAAAAAAAGCGCTGACTGAAGCGCTGGACAGAGCGGGGATAGACCCGGGCCGCCGGGCAGAGACCCTGACTCTTGAAGAATTTGCAAGGCTGTCTGACAGTCTGCAGGAGGCATGAATTTGCAGGACACTATACGAAAAGTACTTGCCGTGATCGTTTCGTTCTTCAAAAAGATCGGACACGGCATAAGCAAAGTATTTTATAAGATCTTTCCTAAAAGGGATGCGAAGTATTTCGACGCAGACCGTCACGAGATCAAGTACATCGGGCTGATCCTGCTGTCGTCGCTTGTGATCTACCTCTACATCGAGGAGTTCGCGAGGGTCACGACAGGTCCGCTCGAGGGTTTCCGCTGGGCCTTTACAAATCCGGTGGTATTTCTTTACAACACACTGATAATATTCTCGACCGGCACACTCGCGCTGCTCTTTAAAAGGAGGAGGTTTGCGAGCTTCATGATAGCGCTGTTCTGGGTCCTGCTTGGCACCACAAACGGCGTGATCCTCATGTCGAGGATGACCCCATTTACACTTTACGATCTTAAAAACGCTGCCGACGGTCTTACGATCGCGACAACATATTTTTCAAGGATCCAGCTGATACTCTTTGTGATCGCGGCAGTTCTTGGTATTGCGGCGATCATCATGATGTTCATCCGCAGTGAAAAATGGAAGAACATCAGATACGGAAAGAGCATCGCAGCTATCGCCATAGCATTTGCGCTGACGGCCGGAGCGACTTTCGGTCTCAGCAGCGCGGGCGTCATAAGCACATTCTTCGGAAACCTCAACTACGCTTATAGAGATTTCGGTATGCCGTACAGCTTTATCGCGACGTCGACACTTGCCGGCATTTCGAGGCCTAAGGGATATTCCGAGGAGATGATCACGGAGCTCCTGGAAGAGAAAACGAAGAAGGGTACCAAGACCGGTCTCAAGGAGAAGAACGACAGCACGGATCATCCGAACATCATAGTGCTTCAGATGGAATCCTTCACAGTCGCTCAGGATTATGCGAACATCGAGGTCTCGCGCGATCCGACTCCGGTATTCAACAAGCTCTACAAAGAATACACCTCGGGCAGCTTTACCGTTCCGGCATGCGGAGCCGGTACCGCCAACACAGAGTTTGAGGTCCTCACCGGTATCAGCGCCAAGTTCTTCGGACCGGGCGAATATCCATACAAGGGAAAGCTGAGAAAGAACGTGCTCGAGAGCATGGCTTATGTGACGCGCGCTCATGGCTACAACACCGCGGCGCTGCACGATCACAGAGCGCTGTTCTACAACCGCAATGAGGTCTACGCCAACCTCGGCTTCAATACCTACACTTCCGTCGAGTACATGAACAACGTGTCGTTCACTCCGACAAACTGGTGCAAGGACAAGGTCCTCACCGGCGAGATCATGGACATAATGAAGTCGACCGAGGAGAGGGACTTCCTGCACGTTATTTCCGTCGAGGGGCATGGCTCGTATCCGACTGAGCAGGTATTCAAGAAGCCGTACACAGAGGTGACCGCGGATGACGAAGAAACAAAGTGGCGCTACGAGTATTACCTGAACGAGTGCCACGAGATGGATACGTTCATCGGCGACCTTATAAAGACGATCGAGGAGAGCGGCGAGCCGACCGTGATGATCATTTACGGCGACCACATTCCGGCTCTCGACGTCAAGGAAGAGAACTATAAGCAGGACGATCTGTACAAGACCCGTTACGTGATCTGGGACAATATCGGTCTGCAGAAGAAGGACACGGATATCCATTCGTATGAGAGCGGAGCGATGCTTCTGAGTGATGCGGGACTCGGACACGAGGGCATCATGTTTGATTATCAGCAGTCGAACGCTCACGACGGCGAGAGCTACCTCGACGATCAGGAGGCTCTGGCATATGACATGCTCTATGGAAAGCACTACGCTTACGGTGGCGAGGTTCCGTACGAGCCTGTCGATATGAAGATGGGACACAAGAGCATTGAGATCAAGGATCTCGTGAAGATAGGCGACCGCTACTACATAAGAGGAGAGAACTTCACGGAGAGGTCGATAATAAGCATGGAGGGCAAGCAGCTGTCGACGGTATATCTGTCGCCGACGCTTCTGGCGCTCAATGAGACGATCGATCCGGATGATATAGATAAGCTTGAGGTCAGCCAGGTAGATAAGTCGAAGGAGACGGTGCTGACGACCGTCGGCGCCAACGAAGAGCTGTAGCCGGCTACCGCGCAAACCCACGAGAGCGGCAACTTTTCACCGCTTCAAGTGTGCGGCGCTGATGTGAAAGAGTTCTGCTTCGCGGGCACGGCTCTCGCCTCGGCGCGGCTTAACGCAGCGGTACTAAGCTCTGACTTCGCAAACGACAGCGGACTCCTCGCCCGCTCGTCGTCGGGTTTGCTCGTCAATCGCAAAGTACCGGCTACCGCTTAGTCCCGCGAATCAGCAACTTTTCACCGCGCCGATATATATTCAGGAAATGGGTAATAAGAATGGAAACAGAGAAGAAAGAAACAATGGCCACAGAAGCCGAAATCGAAGAAGTAAAGGAAGTGGCCTCTGAGCCGGCTGAAGCCGAGGCGGCGCCGGAAGCCGCAGCAAATGAAGAAGCTGCTCCTGCAGCTGGAGCTCCGGCTGAAGACGGCAAGTACGATGTCGAGGGCATACTGGAACTGTCTGATGACGGTTTCGGCTTCCTTCGCTTTGACAACTTCCTGACTTCGAACAAGGACATATATGTGTCGCCGACGCAGATCCGCAGGTTCGGGCTCCGCACGGGCGACAAGATACTCGGCATCGCGAGAAAGCCTCGCGGCACCGAAAAGTTTGGCGCGCTGCTTTATGTAAAGGAAGTCAACGGGCTCGATCCGATGACCGCAAAGAGGCGCCCTCACTTTGATAACCTCACTCCGGTCTTCCCGGATGAGAAGATAGTGCTCGAGAACTCTAGCATCGATCTGTCGACGAGGGTCATGGACCTCGTGGCTCCTATCGGAAGAGGACAGAGAGGTCTTATCGTTGCCCAGCCTAAGGCGGGCAAGACCGTGCTGCTCAAGAAGATCGCGGCTTCGGTCGAGGACAAGTATCCGGATATTGAGCTCATAGTGCTGCTCGTAGACGAGAGACCTGAAGAGGTCACCGACATGAAGAGGAGCCTGAAGCGCTCCGAGGTCATATATTCGACTTTTGATGAGGAGACCAGGCACCATGTAAAGGTGGCGCAGATGGTCATCGAGCGCGCGAAGCGCCTCGCGGAGTCCGGCCGTGATGTAATGATACTGCTGGATTCCATTACGAGACTGGCCAGGGCTTACAACATGGAAGTTCCGGCATCCGGCCGGACGCTTTCGGGCGGTCTCGACCCGGGTGCGCTGCACCCGCCGAAGAAGTTCTTCGGCACAGCGCGTAACCTGGAGGAAGGCGGCAGCGTGACCATACTTGCGACCGCGCTGGTCGAGACCGGATCCCGCATGGATGATGTCATCTACGAGGAATTCAAGGGAACCGGCAATATGGAGCTGCACCTCGACAGACAGCTGTCCGAGCGCCGCATCTTCCCGGCTATCGATCTGTACAAGTCGGGTACAAGACGCGAAGACCTGCTGCTCAGCCAGGAGGAATACCAGGTGATGTACATGCTGCGCAGGGCTATGAGTTCGGGCAGCGTCATGGATGTTACCGAAGAGATCATAGACAATCTGTCGAGCACGCGCAGCAATGCGGACTTCGTAAACTTTATGCTGAAGAAAATGCACTA
>JAFUGO010000075.1 GCA_017469325.1 Mogibacterium sp.
AGCGCCACGCTCTCCTTGGTGGACACGTGGCAGACATGGTAGGCACAGCCCGTGCGGCGAACCAGCTCGATATCCCGCGCAATGGGTCCCCATTCGCTCTCCGAGCAGATTCCGGGAAGGCCGTGTGCTCTGGAATAGGTGCCGTCATGAATGCATCCGCCCCGAACCAGTGTGTTGTCCTCGCAGTGGGCCGCGATCACCTTACCCAGCGCCTTGGCGGAGCGCATCGCTTCCTCCATGCGCTCCGGGCTTTGCACGCCGTGTCCGTCATCCGAAAAGGCGACCACCTGCTGCGCCATCCCCGCAAGGTCCGAAAGGACTTCGCCCTTTTCCTCCACGGTGATGGCCCCGTAGGGCAGAACACGAATCACGGCCTGTTTTTCGATTTCTGCTATCTCCAAGGCCAGGTGCTCCTGGCTGTCGGGCACCGGATTCAGGTTTGGCATGGCGCACACAGTGGTATACCCTCCGTGCGCCGCGGCCAGAGAGCCTGTGCGAATGGTTTCCTTATAAGAAAAACCCGGCTCTCTGAAGTGCACATGCACATCGCAAAAACCGGGAAGAATGGTGTATGTAGAAGAGAGACCAATGCCTGCTTTCCTGAGGATATCCGTGTCGATGACCGGACTGAATGTAAGCTTGCCGTCGCCTTTATTATGCATTTATGTCCTCCTTTTTTTAATCGATTTAGTGTATCACGAAGGAGGCCTTTTATCAACGATAAACGGAATGCATTTCGCTACGTACAAAACTGTATTTTTGTGCCGGTCCTCCTCTTATCTTACTATCCTTATAAGGAGCATGCGGCCGTCCCTGACCGTTATCTCTGCCGCCGTGCCGGGCAGCGCTTCGTTGCTTGTCGCGTACTGATAATCCGGGCCTATGTCGGCGTCATCGGTGCAGAACTTCGCGTTCTTTATGGTGACTCCTTTTGCCGTGCCCTCCATGGCTACGAGCGAGAAGTACGGATAGCTGCTGCTCACCGAGGCTGTGCCCGGTTCCGGGTTGCCGCCTTCGTCTGTCTTTGATGAGATGAGCTCCATCTCCGACCAGTCGTCGGCTATCATGCCGCGGCATCCGCTGTTCTCAAGCATCGTGAGTATATAGATGTTCACCAGTGTATGGTCCATCCTGGCACCGGTCACTCCCAGAAGCAGGTAATCTTTGAATCCCCTCCTGACAGCCTCGCGCATCGCGTAGACCGTATCGGTGTCGTCCTTGGCTACGGGCAGAGTTATCGTCTCAACATCCAGACCGGGGTCCTTATGCGAGTCAAAGTCGCCCACTATAAGAGACGGCTTTGCGCCGAGGCCCGGCATATGACGGATGCCGCTGTCGCAGTAGATGACATAATCATCATCTCTCAGGTAACCGCGCATCCGGTCATACTTGCCTATATCCGCTCCGCCTACGATCACACACCTTCTGTCCATACTAAGCCTCGTGTACGAGCTTTCCGTTTATATCCTCTATGTCGATCGCAATGATGAGAGTCCTCGGAGCGTCCTTTGCTATCTCTGTCTCGATGTACTCAGGAGTGCAAGGGAATTTGTCGCAGAGGAGCCTGCTGATCCTGATGACCTCATCCTGCTCTTCTATGAGGACTGCCTTGCCGAATACGATGACGCTCTTGACGTATTTTGCCCAGTCGCCTTCCTTCTGGTAGTCCTGTCCGAATACGCAGTAAGAAACCTTAGGGTCGCGCTTTACGGCATCCACTCTGTGGCCGAAGTTTGCGCCGTGGATGTAGATCCTGTTAGCCTCTTCATCGTAATAGTGGTTGATAGGATAACCGTACGGATATCCGTCGTCTCCTATTACCGACATGACTCCTCTTGTCTCATTCTTGAGAAGATCGATTATCTCCTCGTGACTGAGCGCCTGCGGACTTCTTCTCATCTTTCTGAACATAGTGTTTCTCCTTTCGATATATGTTTTATATATCTATATCATTGTTGCCCCATACGGCCTTGCGTACGTATGTGTCCGTGAGCATAAGCTCATCAAAACCCCAGTCTTCATATCGTCCCGGGTACTTCTTTATGAAGCCGTTCTTCCGCAGCACCCTTGCCGATGCCGCGTTGTCGCTAAGCACATGGGCGGTCACGGTGCGAAGTCCCTCTTCATTCAGGAGGTAGCCCGTAAGAAGCTCCGCCGCAGCGCTCGCGAGCCCTCTGCCGCTGAAGCTTTCATCTATGCGGTATCCTATGGATGCCTTCTTTTTGTAAGCTTCGTAATTGTATATCTCCGCGATGCCCGCAAGCACCTCCGGCTCGTCCGCCGGGTATATCCCAAGGAGCACCGACTGCCCGGTGTCGAAGCACTCTTCGTCCATCCGGCGTATCACTTCTTTTTTATCGGGATACTTCAGCTCGTAAAGAAATGTCGGAAGCGTCCTGTATACGGAAGCCTCTTTTGTGATCGCATCGAGGCGCTCCGCGTCCTCCGGGCTCATCTTCCGGCAGATCGCTATATCGTTTTTAAGATACGGGTATTTGTCAAACATGCCTTGTCGCTTTACTGCTGCCTGGATTCGAGTATATCCGTGAGTTCTTCTACGCTGAAGTTATATGCCGAATTGCAGAAGTAGCACTTCACTTCTATCTCTTCGCCGTCGTCTATCATCTCTTTGAGATCGCTGCTGCTTATGGTCGCCAGCGCTCCGGCTACGCGCTCCTTTGAGCAGTTGCAGTGGTACTTAGCCGGCTGTGTTCCGTTCAGCTTAAGGTCGAGGCCGCCCAGGTACCACTCCAGTATGTCTTCGGGGCTCATCCCCTTTTCCATCATCGTGGTCACCGGCTCTGCCTCTGCCACTCTAGCTTCGAGCGCTTCTATTGTCTCTTCGGCGGCATCCGGCATCACCTGGATTATGAAGCCTCCCGCGTGCTTTACCGAGCTGTCCGTATCGACCATGACTCCGAGGCCGACTACCGCCGGCGTCTGCTCGGATACCGTGTAGTAATACGCGAGGTCGTCTCCTATCTCGCCTGTCTGTATCTCTACCTGACCGTTGTACGGCTCCTTAAGGCCGAGGTCCATGATGACCGTCAGGAATCCCTTGCCGACTGCTCCGCCCACGTCAAGCTTGCCCGCGTACTTGAGCGGTATGTCTACCGCCGGATTTACCGGGAATCCCTTGACGTTGCCGTGGCTGTCCGCGGTCACCGTCATCTGTCCGATCGGGCCGTCGCCCTTCATCATCAGGGTGAGCTTGTCGTCCTCTCCCTTCATCATAGCTCCCATCATCGCTCCGGCGCTCAGAAGTCTGCCGAGTGC
>JAFUGO010000076.1 GCA_017469325.1 Mogibacterium sp.
AGGCTCTTCTGTTCTCTGTCGAACCTTCCTTTAGGACATGACACATATACCTGCAGTGTCTCCTTGCCCGCGAACTTACCGGTATTTCTGATAACGGCGCTGACTTCAACCGTCGGTCCGTCGGCCTCCGCGTTTATTCCGGATATCCTGAAATCCGTATATCCAAGACCATATCCGAAAGGATAAACAGGCTCGAGCCCGAAGGCGTCGAAATACCTGTATCCCACGTATATGCCTTCTCTGTATCTGCTTTCATCTCTGAGTCCGAAGTCTCCGGCCGTGCAGTAGTCCTCTGCAGCCGCCCATGTAGTCGTGAGTTTTCCGGACGGATATGCCTTTCCCGTCAGGATGTCTGCAAGAGCGCGTCCTGTCTCGACGCCGAGCTGCGACAAAACGAGTATGTTGCCGACGTCCCTGACCGGTGTAAGGTCTACCGGTCCTCCGGCGTTTATGACAAGCATGAATCTGTCATAGCATTTATCCAGGGCAAGTATGTCTCTGACCTCACTGTCCGTGAGTCTGAAATCGCCTTTTTCAGGGATCCTGTCGTTGCCCTCTCCGGATATCCTTGAAACGACATAGATGGCCGCATCTGCGGTCTTGTCCAGAGGGATAAGGTAGTCAGGCTGCATCATCACAGCCCCCATCGATGCGGATATCAGGCTGAGTTTCTCTCTGCGCGCCTTCTCTTTTATCGACGTATAAAAGGCTTTCTTCGCTTTGTCATTGTAGTACTTGTAGACCAGAGGCCAGTTTGGATTGACTATGCTGAATCCCGCGTCGACGAGACCCTGCTCTATGTCTACAAAGTATCTGGAATTGACCTCTCCCGATCCCGTGCCGCCTTTTACGGTGTCTCTCACACCGCTTCCGCAGGCTTCTATCCTGCACGGACCGTCAAGCGGGAAGGCTCCGTTCTTTTTGAGGAGGACGGTGCACTCCGGCAGATACGGCCTTAATTTCTCAATGTGTTCTCTTTCGTAACTGTTCATATTCGTAACTGTTCATACCCGTTGTGTTTGTTCAAATACCCTTATACATGTAAATACCGGGCGGTCAGCTGTGACCACATATCCGAAAAAGCAGAAAAAGGAGACAGCATCCACCGGCTGAACGGCATATACCGCCAAAGCCGATGAAGACAGGCCTCCTGATCTGTAAGTCTATTGCAAGACGGCTCTACTTCTTCTCCTTAAGAAGGTCTCTGATCTCTGTCAGGAGCTCGATATCAGCCGGTACTGCTTCAGGTTCTTCCGGAGCTTCCTCAGGCTTCTCAACAGCAGCCTTTGCCTTGTTGAGCGCCTTGATAATGAAGAAGAGAACGAGCGCGATGAGCAGGAAGTCGATGATAGCCTGCAGGAACGCGCCGTATCCGATAGCTGCGTTACCGACCATTACAGACATGTCTGCAACGCTCTTTCCGCCGCTGATAACTCCGATGATAGGCATGAGGATAGACTCAACGAGAGCGTTTACGATAGCCGTGAAAGCTCCGCCGATGATGATTCCTACTGCCATGTCCATTACATTACCTTTGCTGATAAACTCTTTGAATTCTTTGATCATAACATTTTCTCCTTTACGATTTAATTAATACCAACACTGTTAGTATACTACAAAACGCTCCGTTCTTTTACCACCTAATTGATCATCAGTCGATAATCTTTATGCTTGTGATCACAGGCTGGTCTTCAGGAGCCATTGTGCCGTTGCTGTCAACAGGCTGAGCTTCCGCGGCGATTTTGTCGACTATATCCTGACCCTCGGTCACATGCCCGAATGCCGCGTACTCTCCGTCGAGATACGGCGCATCTTCTACCATGATGAAGAACTGCGAGCTTGCGCTGTCATAGTCCTGCGACCTTGCCATCGAAATGACGCCCTTCTCGTGAGCTATATTGTTTTCGATGCCGTTCGACGCGAATTCTCCGGTTATGTTTGTGCCGGACCCGCCGGTACCGTTACCCTCAGGATCCCCGCCCTGTATCATGAAACCGTCGATGATGCGGTGGAATGTAAGGCCGTCGTAAAAGCCTTTGTTTGCAAGATCCATAAAGTTCCGGACTGTGATCGGAGCTTCGTCTCCGTCCAGCTCTACGCTTACCGTGCCGTAGTCCGCTATCTCTATCTCGGCATGATGCACGCCGATGCCCTCTGCCTTTGTCTGCTCCTCTGCAGCCTGCGCCTCACCGCTGTCTCCGCTGTCGCTGCTTCCGCCTCCGCAGCCCGCGAGCATGATGAGCGACAGAGCCAGAATTATCAGGCATGTGTTTCTGAATAATGTCTTCATTTTGATATCCTTTCGAGTGTATATATCCATGTGTCAAAAATAACATCCGGAGCTCAACAAATCAATGCTGCAGGCGCTCCCTTCTCTCCTCTTCTATTCTTGTGAGCTCTGCCAGGAAGTCGCGCGAGCTGATCCTGAGCGCACCGTGTATGAATGCATCCTGCTGAACGAGCAGGTCCGAAGAGACAGTATAGATTTGTCTGTCCTTTATGCTCCCGGCCATCTTGCCCATGCGGATGTCCGCAGGCTCATCCTGCGCGGTATAGATGACCCTGATGCCGTTCTGTTCTTCTTCGTATCCGGTACCCTGAGGAACTCTGTACGCGTCAAATATGACAGCCACCTCGAATCCCGTATAGCCCGCGTAATTGCTGATCCTGTCAATGAGCTGATCCCTGGCCGAGCCTATATCCCTGTCGGCGAGCTCTTTAAGGTACTCATCCGCGAATATGAGGTTGTACCCGTCTATGAGCATCAGTACCGGTCTGCTCTCAGTCTGCGCGGTCTTCTTTCCGTGCTTCTCTCTGATCTCAAGGTTGCGCGCGGCGTTCTTCTGAGCCTCCGCTTCGGAGAGCTCCGGCTTCTTTCTGTAGTCAGCCTCGGTCGCCTCCCTGCGGCGGTCATTCTTTATCTCTCCGTAGGTTCGCTCGAATATCCTTTTGAGCTCTTTCTCGGCAGCGATCCTTCGCCGTGCTTCTTCCTTTACATCGTACGTTTTGTTCTCTCTGCCGAACTGCCGGTCCTGAACGGCATCGCCGCTGTCCCCGCTGCCTGCATCTCTTCGTCTTAGTACAGAACCTATATGCATGTGGTCTTCGGCTTCATCCCAGCGGACTATATCGCTTCCGCTGTGGTTCACGAATACCGAATCCGCGGTGTTATCGACATCTCTCTCAGGGTCATACCCGCTCGCGGCTATGACCTCCTCAGCATTATGACATATGTCGTATCCGCAAGGGACGCAGACGATCCGGCCCTCCCCCGAGGTGTAGGAGTTCAGCACCAGCTGATAGTCCGCTATCGATGCGGCCGGAACGCGGCCTTTTATCCTCGATACATCTCCCAGCTGATCGAGCTCATCCTGGGTGCCGCCCATCTGCTTTATGTCCGTCATGGCGCGCCCCACATTTTTAGAAGGAAGCTCTATCTCGTACTCGCACCAAGGCTCCAGAAGCACGGCGCTGCCCGCAGCCCTCGCCTGCATGAGCGCGTGCCTTACGGCTCTGTAGGTCGCTTCCCTGAAATCTCCTCCGACGGTGTGCTTGTCGTGGGCCCGTCCTGCGGCGAGGCTTATGCGCACATCCGTTACCGGAGCACCGGTGAGCGCTCCTCTGTGCTCTTTCTCTTCAAGATGCGTCATTATGAGCCTCTGCCAGTTTACCGCGAGCTCATCTTCAGGAGTCTCACTGGTGATAACTATACCGCTGCCCCTCTCAGCAGGTTCGATGATGAGATGGACCTCGGCGTAATGCCTCAGCGGTTCAAAGTGTCCCATGCCTTCAAAAGTATCGTTTATGGTCTCAAGATACAGCAC
>JAFUGO010000008.1 GCA_017469325.1 Mogibacterium sp.
GTATGCGGAGAGGTATCCGCTCCCGTTCATCTCCGTCATGACGGATGACTGCATCGCGAGAGGCAAGGGGATCAACGACGGAGGAGCCAGATACGATCACTCGGGATTCAATCCGTGCGGAGTGGCCAATGCCGCGGACAGCCTTACTGCAATACGCAGGGTGGTCTTCGACAACAAGCTCGCGACTCTGAGCCAATTCACGAAGGTGGTCAATGAAGACTTCGAGGGACACGAGGATCTCAGAAGCTTCGTGACCGGCAGGTCTGAGAAATTCGGAAACGACAGCGAGATCCCTGACATGCTGGCTGCCCGCATAGCTGAGCTTGCAGCGGATGTTGCCGGCAGATTCAGGACATATCCGGGCGGCACATTCAGACTGGGAATGTACTCTGTTGAGGACCATTCGGACCTCGGCGCCGCCACAGGAACTACACCTGATGGAAGGATGCCGGGCGTATCGCTCTGCAATTCGAGCGGAGCCGCGCAGGGAATGGATAAGAACGGTCCGACCGCGATGATCAATTCCGTCACGCGCTTCCCGATGATAAAAGCTGCGAACGGACAGGTGCTGGATATCAAATTCACTCCTTCGGTCATAGCCGGTGAGACGGGCGCGCAGGCTCTCAGAGCGCTTATCGATACGTATTACCGCAAGGGCGGAATGGAGATACAGGTGAGCGCCGTTTCAAAGAAAAATCTGCTCGATGCCCAGGCACATCCGGAGCAGTACGGGGATCTCATCGTAAGGGTTTCGGGCTTCAGCGCTTACTTCACGGGCTTGAATCTCACGACTCAGAATGAGATAATCGAAAGGACGGAAAACTAACAGTTACAACTCAGCAGGAGGCATAAATGAATAATTTTACTTTCTATTCACCTACATACTATTCGTTCGGTAAGGACACTGAAAACGGAGCAGGCAAGCTGATAAAGCAGTTCGGCGGAAGCAAGGCTCTGATCCTCTACGGCGGCGGCAGCGTGAAACGCTCCGGCCTGCTCGACAGAGTCAAGGAAGCTCTCGATAAAGAAAGCGTTCCTTATGTTGAGCTCGGCGGAGTCAAGCCGAATCCGCGCGACGGACTGGTTTATGAGGCGATAGATCTTATAAAGAAAGAGGGCGTGGATTTCATTCTCGCCATCGGCGGCGGCAGCGTAATAGATACCGCAAAGGCTACAGCTGCAGGCGCGGTCTATGACGGCGACTTCTGGGATTTCTTCAGCGGAAAAGCCATAGAAAAAGCTCTTCCGATCGGCGCTATCCTTACGATCGCGGCATCCGGAAGCGAAGGCAGCCCTGACATCATCATGACAAAAGAGGAGGGCATGCTCAAGCGCGCTGCTGACAGCGACTTCGTACGCCCTAAATTCGCTATCATGAATCCTGCTCTTACGCAGACTTTGCCTCCGTACCAGACAGCATGCGGAGTCACGGATATCATGTCGCATCTGTACGAGCGCTATATCACAAGGACAGAGGATGTCGAGGTCACCGACCGCATGATCGAAGGCCTGCTGATCGCACTCAAGAACATGGGACCTCGCGTCATGGCAGATCCCGATGATTATGAAGCACGCGCAAATATCATGTGGGCAGGAAGCCTCGCTCACAACAACGTATGCGGCGTAGGCAGGTCTCAGGACTGGACGAGCCATCAGATGGAGCACGAGCTCTCCGCTCTTTATGACTGCGCTCACGGAGCCGGAATGGCGATGATGATGCCTGCAGTTTTCAAGTTCGAGATGAAGCAGGACGTGATGAGATTTGCGAACATCGCAGTCAGAGTATGGGGATGCGAGATGGATCCTGATGATCCTGAAAAGACAGCTCTTGCCGGCATACAGGCGCTCAGCGATTTCACCACTTCGCTCGGCATGCCGAGTAAGCTTTCAGACATCGGCGGAAGTGAAGAGGACATACCGACACTCGTGCACAATCTCTGCAGAGCGGGCGGCCGCGACGGCAAGGTCCATTGCTATATGACACTCGACGAGGATGACTGCACAGAGATATACAGGAACCTTCTTTAACTGATACTGAATAGTTTTTTACAATTGTTAACGTTGGCTTAATTGAATTTAGCTATATCTAAAACAGCTGGTAACAGCTGTTTTTATTTGAA
>JAFUGO010000077.1 GCA_017469325.1 Mogibacterium sp.
AGATCACTTTCTATGGATCCACTGTTGAGCAGAGAATGAACGGCACATGCGCCGGCGGTACGGGAGCATTCATCGACCAGATGGCTGTTCTTCTGAATACCGACGCTGCCGGACTCAATGAGGCGGCCAAAGAGCATACCATCATCTATCCTATAGCTTCAAGATGCGGAGTATTCGCCAAGACGGATATCCAGCCGCTTATCAATGACGGCGCCAAGACTGCAGACATCGCTGCGTCCATATTCCAGGCTGTAGTAAATCAGATGATATCGGGCCTGGCCTGCGGACATCCTATCAAAGGCAACGTCGCTTTCCTGGGCGGTCCGCTTGAATATCTCTCAGAGCTCAGGCTCAGATTCAAGGAGACTCTGAATCTGAAAGACGAGAATATAGTGTTCCCTCAGAACGCCAAATACTTTGTGGCGATCGGCGCTTCATATCTCGCAGAGAACGACGAGCCTGTTTCACTTGATTCTCTTTTAGACAAGATCGAGAACGCCTCGCCTGATGAGATAACCGATACGAAGTATCTCAGACCTCTCTTCAGAGACGAAGCAGAGCTTGCCGGGTTCAGAGAGCGTCACGCGAAAGACAAGGTTACAAGAGGAGATATCAACGCCGCCAAAGGAGCGGTATTCCTCGGTATCGACGCCGGTTCTACAACGACAAAGGCAGCTCTCATAAACAAAGACAAAGAGCTCATCTACGAGCACTACAGTAATAACGAGGGAGATCCTCTTGAAGTAGTCAGACAGGTTCTCAAGGAGATCTACGCTCAGCTTCCTGAAGACGCATTCATCGGAAGGTCTGTTGTCACCGGATACGGCGAAGGCCTGGTGCAGGCTGCATATAAGATCGACGCCGGTGAGATCGAGACCATGGCTCACTATAAGGCGGCAAGGCAGTTCCTGCCTGAGGTCAGCTTCATTCTCGACATCGGCGGACAGGACATGAAGTGCATGCAGATCCACGACGGAGCTATCAGCAGCATCATGCTGAACGAGGCGTGCTCTTCGGGCTGCGGATCTTTCATCGAGACATATGCGAAGTCGGTAAACATGACAGTACCTGAGTTCGCGGCAGAAGCACTCAAGTCGCAGAAGCCTGTAGACCTCGGTACACGCTGCACAGTCTTCATGAATTCAAAGGTAAAGCAGGCACAGAAGGAAGGCTCATCCATAGCCGATATCTCTGCCGGCCTTTCGTATTCGGTAATCAAGAACGCTCTTTACAAGGTAATCAAGCTGCGCAACACTTCGGACACAGGCCCGAACGTAGTTGTACAGGGAGGTACCTTCCTCAACGAGGCAGTACTCAGAAGCCTTGAGATCATACTGGAGAAGGATGTCATAAGGCCGGATGTTTCGGGTCTTATGGGTGCTTTCGGTTCGGCTATCATCGCCTGTGATGATTATGTAGAAGGCGAAAGATCGACAGTGCTCCCGCTCGAGCTCGTTGACAGCTTCAGTGTCAAGACATCCAACGCAAGATGCGGAGGATGCGGAAACAACTGCCTGCTTACAATCTCAAGATTCGCTGACGGCGGCAGATACATAACAGGCAACCGCTGTGAAAAGGGAGCCGGTGCATCGACAAAGAAATCGGATCTTCCGAATCTTTATAAGATCAAGAACCATCTGCTCTTTGACAGACCGGTACTTGAAGAAGAAAATGCAAAGAGGGGAACGATCGGCATACCGAGAGTCCTCAACATGTATGAGAATTATCCGTTCTGGCACGCTTTCTTCACCAAACTGGGATTCAGAGTGGTGATAAGTCCGTCCACAAACAAGGACATCTACCAGAGTGGTATGGACACCATCTCTTCGGATACGGCATGTTATCCGGCCAAGGTAGTACACGGCCATATAAAGTGGCTGGTAGAGAACGGCGTAAAGAGGATCTTCTATCCGTCCATAAACTACGAGGCGGTAGAAGACGATTCCGCTCCGAATCACTACAACTGCCCGGTCGTTGCTACATATCCTGAGGTCATCGACAAGAACATGGCCGATTACTTCTACGATAACGACGTTGAATTCTATCATCCGTTCGTTCCTTATGATGACGATCTCAGGTTCATACGCGAGATGACCAGGTTCTTCTCCGGCGCAAGGGCTGTGGATAATGAGGCGACTGAGAACGTCGTTAAGAGCTACGGGCTCGGTGACGATGAGCGCGAATACTCCCTCTACGGTATCGATACGGATATCCTCGAGATAGAGCACGCTCTGCACGCCGGACGCAACGCTCAGAGGGTCTACAAGAGAAGAGTGGCTGAAGCGGGAGATAACGCGATACGCTATATGAGAGAACACGGAAAGAAGGGAATAATCCTTTCCGGACGTCCGTATCATATCGATCCTGAGATCAACCACGGTATCGACGAGCTCATCACCCAGCAGGATATGGTCGTCCTTTCAGAGGACTCCGTAAGCTGGAAGGTGAAGGCCGCCAGACCGGTACGTATACTCGACCAGTGGGTATATCATTCAAGGCTTTACAAGGCCGCAATTTTCGCGGGCCAGAACGACGATATCGAAGTCATACAGCTGAATTCATTCGGCTGCGGACTTGACGCGGTCACGACAGATGAAGTCGACGAGCACCTGCATCAGAACGACAAGCTCTATACCGTGCTCAAGATAGACGAAGGCGCAAACCTCGGCGCAGCTAGGATCCGTATAAGGTCGCTCAAGGCAGCTCTTGAGGAAAGGCAGAAACTCGGCACAAAGGCGCGCAGGGTCAACAAGCCTTACACGCGCAAACTCTTTACAAAAGAGATGAGAAACGACGGTTATACTCTGCTCGTTCCTCAGATGTCGCCTATACACTTCCAGTACTTTGAGCCGGTCATGAGGGCTGCGGGCTATAATGCCGTGCTGCTCCCGGCTGTCACAAAGGAATCCGAAGAAGAAGGCCTCAGATACGTGAATAACGACGCCTGCTATCCGACCATCGTTACGCTCGGTCAGATTATCTACGCTCTTTAATCGGGCAAATACGATCTCAAGAAGACCGGCGTATTCATGTCTCAGACCGGAGGCGGATGCCGCGCCAGCAATTACGTGGCTCTTCTCAGAAAGGCGCTAAAGGATCTCGGAATGGAGCAGATACCTGTTATCTCGTTCAACATGGTAGGCCTTGAAAGGAATCCGGGATTCTCGATCACGCCTAGACTCGCGTTGTCGCTTGTATACGGTGCTCTTTACGGAGACCTGATCATGAAGTGCCTGTACAGGGTAAGACCGTATGAGATCGAAAAGGGTTCTGCCGAGTCGGTCATGAATTCGTGGTTCGATAAGATCACCAGGAACTGCATGGACCTCAACAAAAAGACTTTCAAAAAGAACCTTGAGCTTATCATCAAAGACTTCGACAGCATCCCTATCCACGAGGATATGGTGAAGCCGAGAGTCGGAATAGTGGGAGAGATCCTGGTCAAGTATCATCCTAACGCCAACAACAATCTGGTCGAGACCATCGAGGCTGAAGGCGGAGAGGCTGTCGTTCCGTCATTCATCGACTTCTTCGAGTACGGATTCATCAACAAGGTGTTCAATTATAACAACCTGTCCGGAACATGGAAGGATATGGCGATAAACAAGCTGCTCCTCAGCTTCATCGAGTCGTACAGAAAGTACTCGCGTGAGGCGTGCAGAAAGAGCAAACGCTTTGAGCCTGACGCCCACATCGAAGAGACCGCGGCCAACGCGGAGAGATTCATCTCTATCGGAAACCAGTGCGGAGAAGGCTGGCTCCTTACCGGTGAGATGGTCGACCTTATCGACAGCGGAGTAAAGAATATACTCTGCCTGCAGCCGTTCGCATGCCT
>JAFUGO010000078.1 GCA_017469325.1 Mogibacterium sp.
GCAGGTTTTCGTTTCCTCTGCTGCTGCGGCGAATTGCATGAAAAGAAAATCACGCAATATCCGCAATGGATGGGGTCCGGGGAGGATCATCCTCCCCGTCCGAGCCTGGGGCAGCACCCTGGCGTTCCCCCTTACCTTGCGTCCCGAGCCTCCATCAGTTCTGCGAGGTTTTCCTCGGTGGTGGCCCAGCTGGTGGCAAAGCGCACCACCGCGTGTTCCGCGTCGTACGGGCACCAGTAAGAAAAGCGCACCCGTTCCCGGAGGCGGGCCATTTCCGCCAGCGGCAGCACAACGAACTGCTGATTGGTGGGCGAATCCAGGTAAAAGCGGTATCCGCGGGCGGCAAACCCGGCCTTGAGCAATTCCGCCATATCGATGGCATGGCGGCTGATCTTAAAGTAAAGGTCATCCGTAAAGAGAGTATCGAACTGGATTCCCAGAAGTCTGCCCTTTGCAAGCAAAGCTCCCCTTTTCTTGACCGAGGTCATAAAGTGTGCCGGTTTGTTCTCTTTTGTAAAGACCACCGCCTCGCCACAGAGCGCGCCGACCTTTGTTCCGCCTATATAAAAGACATCCGTCAGCTCTGCGATATCCTTAAGTGTCAGGTCGCATGCATCGCTCATAAGGCCGTAGCCCAGCCTTGCCCCGTCAAGGTACAGCGGCAGACCGTATTCGCGGCATACCTCAGACAGAGCTACCAGCTCCGCCTTGCTGTACAGCGTGCCCGGTTCTGTCGGATATGAGATATACACCATTCCCGGGAACACCATGTGATCGTGTGTCACATCGTTATTGAAGTTCTCCATATATGCCCTGACTGCGGCCGCATCGATCTTGCCGTCCTTTGCCGGCAGCGATATAACCTTGTGGCCCGTGAACTCGATCGCCCCGGATTCATGCACACTTACATGTCCGCTCTCGACGGCGATCACGCCTTCCCAGTCGCGCAGCATCGTCGAGATCACCACAGCGTTGGTCTGAGTGCCGCCCACGAGGAATTCCACCTCTGCGTCCGGCATTCCACAGGCCGCCTTTATCTTCTCCTTGGCGCTCTCTGAGTAATGGTCCATGCCGTAGCCCGGCAGGCTCTCCATATTAGTCTCCGCAAGCCTCTTCAGGATCTCAGGGTGCGCCCCTGCTATGTAATCACATTCGAATGAAACCATTTATTATCCCCTTTTGATTTTTATTGATCTCGTGATCTTTTATGCTTTTCTTCCGACCCGGGCCTGATCTTCTTAGTGCTCTTGCCGGATAGAATTCTTCAGGTCGTCTGCGCATGTGCAGGCTGTCGACCAGCACATCTGCAGATTGTATCCTCCCGTTATTCCGTCCGCGTCCAGCGCCTCACCTATGACATATAGACCATCGAATGCCTTCACCCGCATCGTCTTCATGTCGACCTCATCCAGTGCGACTCCTCCGGCGGTGACCATGCCGCGGCTGTCTGTCCCTCTGACTGTAAAATCGTCCTGATTCAGCAGTCTCGCGAGCAAGCCGGTCCGGACATCTCCGAGCGGTCCTCTCGCCCTGTCTCTGAGGGCCTTCTGCATGCGCTTCGGAAGCTCCGGGAGCTCTTTATTATAGCACAGCCTTAAAGTCTCCCCTTCTTCTGCATACTTAGATATGTTCAGTATGACCGGGCCCGAGAACCCCTCGTGAGTGAAGAGCAGATCGCCCTTCATTTTCGCGGCCTTCCCCTTGCAGGTGCACGCAGCGTCCGCTCCGAAAGCTATCACCGTCACATCCGGGACCGATATTCCCGAGAGGTCCGCGTACGGATAATCCTCAACAAATACAGGAGCCAGAGCCGGTCTCGGCTCTGCTATCTTAACACCGAGTTCTTTCAGCAGCCCGAACATCGAGCCATCCGAACCGGTCTCCGGATATGTCACGCCTCCGGATGCTATGACAACATTCCGCGAAGTGATGCAGCTGCCGTCCTGCAGCCCGATCTCCCACGATCCGCTTTGGCCGTCTCCATCACGGTCAGTATTTGCCTCTCCGTCATCCGGTCCGCTTCCTCTTCGCAGCTCCGATACTTTTGCATTTGTCCCGATCTGCCAGCCGTTATCTTCCGATGCTGAAAGTAAAGCGTCAAGCACATCCCGTGACTTCATGGATGCAGGGAATATCCTCCCCGTACCCTCGAGCGCACGCATTCCTTCCGACAGATCGAGAGGCTCACCGTTCTCATCAGCAGGCGTCACTCCGTGGTTGTCCATCCATAAAGCGAGCTCCAGATTATTGTGCTTATACAGGCAGCGCCTGAGCGCCGTTCCCGCATCACCATAAGCATAAATGAGCTCCCTGGCCGGACCGCCATGAGTCATATTGCAGCGACCGCCCCCGCTCATGAGGCGTTTGCTTCCGGCGCGTGCCGACCCCTCGAGGATCAGGCCCTCTGCACCCTCAAGATCCATATTCGCGGCAAGCATCAGTCCCGATGCTCCGCCTCCGATTACTACAATGTCATATATTGTTTTTTTCATGAATTAATTATAGCCCACGTTTTCCATGTTTTCATCTGAATCTCAGTGATGTTCAGGCACATTTACCAGACACGCTCTTTCTGGTTCTGCACATCCGTCACTATGATCGTATTCGAATTCTACGGTCGCACTCGGCTCTTGAGTATTTCCGCTATAGGGCCTATATCGCACCCGCCTTTGTTGTCATCAAAAGTAAAGTACACATCTCGTCCCGGAAGGAATCCGTTGCTCCAGTAATCGTATTCTCTTGCTTCAGACCTGTCCCTATAGTCATCTTTGCCATACATTCCCTGATGTTCTATCCGAATCTCAGTTTTGTAGTCTATCTCCGACAGGATCGTAAAATCCGGGAAAAAAGTTCTGTGCGTTCCCTTAAGCGGCAGTTCATACACAAATGTATAGCCTGCTTCGAGCAGGAAATTATAGATGAGAGCTTCCGATTTGGATCTGACCATACTCCCGTCCGCAGTTGGCTGAACCAATTCCTCCGGTCTGTACGGTTCGAATGTAGCTTTATATGCCTCTGCATTCTGTTTCCACTTCCTTGCAGCAGCCTCCCGTATTTCTGCACGGTATTTATCAGAACGATATGACTTCGGGAGTTTTTGATTAATTCTGCTGAATGTGATCGATTCATATTTTGACAAAAAACTTTCAAGGAGTGCAATATCGTACTTAATTGTTTCCAATGACTTTGACAGATAGCGATATTCACGTACCAGTCTGACCTCAGGTTTAGATTCTTTTCCTATATATTTGACATTAGTCTTTCCTTTTTCGCAGGCACCATAATAGATGGCGCCATTTCTTTTCTGCACAGGCTTTATCGTTATGTTCGAGTACTTGGAAAGCTCCTTAAGCCTGGCTTCCTGTCTGGCTCCTATTGTTTTTAATTGAGCTAGATAGTTATTTATGTCCTGCAGTAATTTGTTTTCCATACCTGTATTTTAATATCCACCTGACAAAGAGTTCAAACAACCACAGCACTTAATCCGACATAAAAAGCTCTCTTATTGCAACACTGACTAAAGCTGCTGCCTGGCAATACATTTTTCTCTGATTTTGACGGCATGTGTTTGTGTTATAGATGGGGTTCTGACGGTAGGTGTTTATATAGACGGGCTTTAGACAGCAAGCGGGATTTTGACGGGCATGTATTGCTGTAGATAGATCAAAGCCCATCGCTGGCAATACAAAAACAACATTTCCGTCACTGTCTTATTACCTGGATGCTCAGGCTGAAATGCTAAGCTATACAACTACAGTCATCCCCGCCACTGTTTTATAGCCTGGCTGCTCAGGCGAAGGTTCTAAGCTATACAACTACAGCCATCCCCACCACTGTTTTATAGCCTGAGCGACCAGGTGGAGGTGTTAAGCTATACAACTACAGTCTTTTACAAGCCTTATTATAGCTTGGCTCCATTAATAACCATTGCAGGCAACAATCATAGAATAAAATGATCTTTAAATTATAGCTTTGGAATGAATTGAGGGTTGTAAAGCAATAGAAACACAGCCGCGCGTAAAGCGCCAATGTCATTTAGTTAAGATGATGGATGTCGTAAGGCTAAGATGATGGATGTCATTAAGTTAAGATGATGGACGCAGGGTTTTCTGTATACAAAAAGGCCCCTGCATGCTGGCAGGAGCCTTTACATATAAACACAAACCGGATTGTATTAATGAGGTGTATGCCTCTATTTAAAAGATGTATGGCTTCGGTAAGCGGTGTGCTTTCACAGCAGGACCGGCCGGGGACAGTTTTCAGTATTGCATGATGCTGCTACAGTGTGAGGTCGCCGTCTTTGACCCAGCCGAGCCTGCGGCAGCCCATGTTGATCAGCGGCGCAAGCACTGCAGGAAGAACGAAGCAGATGAGGATGAGTCCCAGCCAGTCCATTCCGGTGATAGCCGCTTTTGCACCTGATGCCACATCGGCTACCCAGCCCGAGTAAATACCGATCTGTCCGACGAATCCGCAGGTACCCATACCGCTGGATACGGGAGCGCCGTTCATCTGAAGTTTGAAGACGCAGGTAGCTATAGGACCTGTGATGGCAGAAGCCAGAGTCGGCGCGATCCATATGCGCGGGTTCTTGACTATATTGCCCATCTGGAGCATGGATGTTCCGATGCCCTGTGAGATGAGTCCGCCCCACTTGTTTTCAGGGAACGACATTACAGCGAATCCGACCATCTGAGCGCAGCATCCCGCTACGGCGGCACCGCCCGCAAGTCCGACCAGACCTAAGGCCGCGCATATAGCGGCTGACGAGATCGGTAACGTGAGTGCCATTCCGACAACTACAGAAACTATTATTCCCATCAGGAAAGGTCTGAGCTCTGTAGCCCACATGATCAGATTGCCTATCTTCATCGCCGCCGCGCCGAGAGCAGGTGCCCACCACGCCGCGAGCGCGACTCCTACGCCTATGGTAACAAGAGGCACCACGAGAATGTCTACCCTGGTCTCCCCTGCTACCGCTTTACCGAATTCAGCAGAGATGATCGCTACTATCAGCACGGCCAGGGGGCCGCCGGCTCCACCCAGCCCGTTGGTCGCAAAGCCAACGGCAGCGAGCGAGAACAGCACCAGGTTAGGCGCTTTGAGCGCGTATCCTATGGCAATGGCCATCGCGGGACCGGTCATGGCTACCGCGAGACCGCCTACTGTGTAGTCTGCTCCGCCTATGCTGCAGACCGGATTTGTCAGGAATCCTATGTGGAACTGGGTTCCTATGGTGTTGATGATCGTGCCTATCAGCAGTGAGCAGAACAGGCCCTGAGCCATCGCGGAAAGCGCGTCGATGACATATAGTTTAGCGCTGATCTCAATATTCTTGCGTTCGAGGAACGCTTTTACGGAATCCTTTGTCATTTTATCCCCTATCCTCTATAATTAGGTATGTATAGCACTTACATCAATGTGCGGTTTAAGCATTTGCATTAAAGCGTGCTGTACACTCGCATAAATCTAGAGCATTATACCACAATTGACAATCTTATAATACAATTGCCGGTCATATTACCGGTCATGATAAACGAAAGGGGATCGCTGATGAGTCGCGTAGAACGGGCTGAGGCAATGGAAGAGAAAAACGCAAGGATGGCCGAGCAGGAGCAAAACCGCAGGGCCGTAAAAAAGAAAAAGAAGAAAAGCGGATGCCTGTGGATCTTCGTGCTTATACTCGCCATCGCGGTAGGATTCGGAGGCTACTATACGATGGGCCTCAGGCCTGTCGATCCGGGCAGTGAGGAGACCGTAGTGGTTGAGATCCCGAGCGGAAGCGGAGCATCGGCGATCGTTGACATACTCGACAGCTCCGGGCTTGTAAAGAACCGTCTGTGCGCCAAGATCAACAGCAGGATCGGTGGCTACAACAGCCTCCAGGCGAACACCTATATATTCAGCCCGTCAATGTCTTTCCAAGAGATAATGGATGCCATCAACACCGGCAACTTTGATTATGTATCGAAGGAGTCAGTCGAAGTAAAGGATGGTGCAAGGCTGCAGCAGGTCGCCGAAGCCATGGCGGAGCAGCTGCCGTACACTGCCGATGAGATCATTGAGAAATGGTCAGACAAGGCTTATCTGCAGGAGCTTATCGATAAATACTGGTTCCTCACAGACGACATCCTCGACAAAGATGTCATGTATCCTCTCGAAGGTTATCTGTATGCCGACACATACTTTGTGACAACAGACAACTCCACGATCGAAGGATTCACCGAGATGTGCCTCGACCGCATGGATGAAGAGCTGAGCGCGCGCAAGCAGGCTATAGACGACTCGGGCTTTACAGTCCACGAGCTGCTTACTCTTACATCAATAGTAACAAAAGAAGCGACAGCTGAAGACCAGGCCGGAGTAGCCGGAGTATTCATGAACCGCCTGAATGAGAAGATGTCTCTCGGCTCGGACGTAACGGTCTGCTACATTTTCCAGGAGGACAGAGTAGATCTTAAACAGAGCCAGCTCGACAGCGAGAATCCGTACAACACACGTAAGTTTGCGGGACTCCCGCCGGGGCCGATCTGCCAGGTCGTCGGAGACGCCATCGACGCAACACTCAATTATGAGAAGCATGACTACCTGTTCTTCATCGCAGACGAGAACGGCGTAGTACGCTACAGCACCGATGAGGCCGGTCACGAAAGCAACATTGACGAACACGGTCTTGTCAAGGACGAAGACGCGGAAGCAGAAGCGCCGGCTGAAACAGCGGGATAAACAGAGTCAGTTCATTGCATCCTGAGAGGCAGTTCCATGCGGTTTGCCTCCAGGATGTTTTTATTGCTGAGGATCTCCTGTGCGGGACCGTCGGCTGCGATGCGTCCGCCGGATATGAGGATCACCCTTTCGCAGGTGTCGAGTATCATGTCAAGGTCATGGGACGCGATGAGCTTTGTCTGCTCAAGCTCGCGGATAGTATTTATGACGAGGCGGCGGTTGTATGGGTCGAGAGCCGAAGTCGGCTCGTCCATCAGTATGGCAGCGGGCTCCATAGCAAGTATGGTTGCGATGGCTCCCATGCGCTTCTCACCGCCTGAGATCTTGTGGTTATAACGGTGCTTCAGGTATTCGAGGCCGAGGCGCTCAAGCACCTCATCGACACGCTTGTCCACATCCTCGCGGCTCAGGCCGTAGTTGAGAGGTCCGAATATCATGTCTTCGTATACGGTAGGCATGAACATCTGATTGTCCGAGTTCTGCAGCACAAAACCGAGCTTGGCTCTTATCTCTCCGAGAGTCTCTTTCTTTACCTCGGTCCCGTCTATCAGCACCTTGCCCTCGCCCTGAAGAAGGCCCAGCAGGAGCTTCATGATGGTGGACTTGCCCGCGCCGTTTGCGCCGATGAGTCCCACCGACTCTCCTTTTTCTATCCTGAACGACATGTCGTGCAGTACATTTTTATTCTTTTCGTATGCGAAATTCACATTCTGAAACTCTATCATCGTTTTACGTCACCTCACGATCATTACGCCCAGAAGCTGAGCGATACCCGCATAGCGCAGGAGTATAAAGAACAGCAGACAAACTGCCATGTAAAGCGCATCGCGCATTTTGAATCTGTCGATATCCGCATAATGGAAGTGGTCATGGTAACCGCGCAGCAGCATGCTCGAATACAGCTCCTGCGCCCTGTCCATGCTCCTCAGAAGGAGCTGCCCAAGAAATGAACCCCATGCGGAAATATAGATGCCCTTCTGCCCCGGAGCCCGCAGGTGATACGCTTCGGTCATGACCGCCAGCTCCTCTGTGAGGACGCCCACATAGCGGTAAGTAAGCTGGAGCAGCGATACGAGCATTGCCGGAACGTGCAGTCCGCGGAGCGCAGCGCAGAGGCTGTCGATCTTGGTCGTCGCCATCAGCAAAAATGACGCCATAAGACAGAAAACTCCCTTGAGCATCAGCGTTATCATCGAGATCACACCGCCCGACACTCCGATGCCTCCGATCTGAAGCAGTATCTCCCTGTCAAACAACGGGTTGAATAGACCCACCGCCATGACAAGAGGCAGTACGATGCGAAGCTTGTAGAAGCAAGTTCGCACCTCGATGCCGCTTATCTGGAACATCAGTACCGGCCATATGACCATAGTAACAATGCCGCTCAGATCGTATTTGTCAAACGAGAGCGTGATCAATATATATGCGATTGTAGTGAGCAGCTTGGCCGCGGGATGGATGCTGTGTACCGGTGACTTACGCGTCGACAGCTCATCCATCTCCGAAAGCTCGGCCAGAGCCTTCTGCATTTTGTTCATTCTGTTTATTGTTATCGAGTCATTTCATCGGGAATCCGCACTGCCGGAGCTTCCCTGATCTGCAGCCGTATGGACATTCCGCCGGCCTCTTAACCAAGAATAAAGGGCACCATCCGATGCCCTTAAAAATATACCATATTCTGAGAGGGAAATAGAGTATGGTTTATTCCGTTTTTGTTCTTCTTCTGCGGAAGAAGCCTCCGATGAAGCAGATCAGAATCGCAACGCCCGCGACTATCGCGGATCCGACTATGCCCGATACAGTCGTTCCCGCGGCTGAATCGCTGCCCGGGAAGGCATAATCAGGCAGGAATGACGTTTTCTCCTGTATCGATTCCGCCTTTTCGGCAGCCGTACTGTCTACTCCGAAGTTTTCTTCATCAAGACCCATATTGGTCGCATATCCTTCTTCTGCATTTCCGAAGAGAGCCCACTCCAGGCCGTCCGGATTGGAGCTTGCCATCAGGCTCAGGCCGCCGCCTACAACAACAGCTACTGCAGCAAGTATGGCCACGACTGTCTTAAGAGAACGCTTCGGGCCTTCACCTTCGCTGAGCTCTACTCCCTGCAGGAGTTCAGGACGCGAATCATGGATGAACACGAGTACTGCCGAAGTGATGAGTCCCTCAACGAGACCGATTGCCAGATGGATAGGCTGCATCAGTGCCAGGAAGGCTCCGAACGGCAGCTCGGTTATGCCCGACAGGCTGGTCTCAAGTACAACAGAGAACGCGCCGAGCTGTAACGTCACCACGCAGCCGATTATCGATGCCGCGATTATCCGCGTCCGCTCGGCGGATTTGCCCTCACCGAACCATTTGCTGTTCATTATAGGACGCCAGATAAGGAAGTAGCCGACGAAGCACCCGTAGAAAGCCATGTTCCAGCAATTGGCTCCCAGGGCCATCAAGCCCCCGTCGGCAAAGAAGAGGCATTGTATAGCCAGTATCACTATCATGGACAGGAAGCCGGCATACGGCCCAAGCAAGGCTGATAGAAGCATTCCTCCGCACATATGCCCGGAAGATCCCGTGCCCGGGATCGTGTAGTTTATCATCTGCCCCGCGAATACGAGCGCGGAAGTTACCGCCATTACCGGAAGCTTTGACGGTTCATCGTCTTTTTTGAGTTTATGGATAGAAACGCCGGCTGCCGATGCGGATGCGACGTACATCGTCGTAGCCACTGCTGGTGCCAGCAAAGCGTCTGCCATATGCATAAAAAACCCCCTTAAACACACTGTCTAAGGGAATTATAGGAGCGGTTTTTTGCACCCGCAAGCCCCCGCAGGGGATGCAATTTCAATGTTTTTTTGTTTTTTTGTCCGGAAACCTCCTCGCCGGCACTTCACTCACAGCTTTCTTTAATGACCGTGCAGTTCTCGCCTGTGTAGCTGAGAGTCATCTCTATTTTCTTTTTGCCCTCGAGAAGCCTGGCGAGGAACACTCTGTCGCCCTCCCACATCGGAAGTTCCATTAGTTTTTCAGTCGGGATCCACCTCAGCTCACCCTCACTGCATTCAGGGAGCTCATAAATGCCGGTGTCATTAAAAGCTGCCGCTGCCTCTTCATCAGCCGGCTCGAAATCCGATGACGAGTAAAGATACATATCTTCGTCCTCATATGAGTCCGCTCTGAATTCGATGATGCCGTGAAAAAACGCGGACTTCAGCCTGAGCCCGGTCTCTTCCATCACTTCGCGCGCATTGCAATCATCGGGAGTCTCTCCCGCTTCTATTTTGCCGCCTATGCCCAGCCATTTGCCCTCGTTCGGGTCATCGGGCTTGCGGTTTCTGAACAGCATCAGGTATGAGCCGTTATTCTCAATGTAGCAAAGAGTAGTCTTTTTCATTCGTCTCCGCCGGATATGTTCCGCAGTTGTAAAGAGCCGCCTAGAAAAGCGGCTCCTTCATGAACTTTCGTATATTTTCTTTTGTGTAGATAAGCAGTTTGTCGCCTTCTTCAAGGATGAGATCACCGTATGGTCTTATCAGGCGGCCGTCCCTTTCGACGACGATTATCAGGGTCTGGCGTGAAATATCCAGGTCTTTTATCTTCTGACCGTTCCAGTCGTGGTTATGTCTGAGGATTATCTCTTTGACGTCCTCAAGCATTCCCTCCGTGGCGGATTCCGCGCATATGATCAGCTTGTCTCCGAGCCTGATCTCGATATCCCCTTTAGGTACTATCGTGCTGCCGTCTCTCAGGATCAGAGCTATTATCGATCCGCTCGGGACCGCTATCTCGCTTATGGTCTTGCCTATCCACGCATCGCCCTCGTCGATCGAAGCCTTGATGAATTTGA
>JAFUGO010000079.1 GCA_017469325.1 Mogibacterium sp.
GACTGGTCATCATCAAGAACAACGGTCAGCAGCTGGCAGATCTTCCGATCTGGATCCCAATCGTTGCACTCATATGCTTCTTCTGGGCCACACTGATCCTGGCAGTAATAGCGATGATAGTCGGATGTCGCTTCCACTTTGAGGGAGAGGATCTCGGTAAGGCAAGCATCAACGATACGATGGACAAAGCTACAGACTATGCGGAAAAGGTCAGAGAGGATCTGACAAACAGAGCAAATGGCAGATAGGATACTGATAATCGAAGACGAAGAAAAGATAGCGCGATTCATAGAACTCGAACTTCTCCATGAGGGCTATGAGACAGAGAAATGCGCAGACGGCAGAACAGGGCTGGAACTGGCTGAAGGCGGAGGCTTCAGCCTTGTTTTGCTTGATATAATGCTCCCGGGCCTGAACGGGCTCGAGGTGCTCAGAAGGCTCAGGAAGAGCTCGGACGTGCCGGTCATTATGCTTACGGCAAGGGACGCGGTGATGGACAAGGTCGCCGGCCTCGATCAGGGCGCAGACGACTATATCACCAAGCCTTTCGCCATAGAGGAGCTCCTTGCGAGGATCAGGCTGGTGCTGAGGCGCAGATCGCAGAGCGGTCATGAAGAAACCTCGCATGAACCGGATGACCTCCTCAGATGCGGAGAACTCACATTATCCGAAAGTCATCATGAAGTAAAATACGCGGGCAGCGAGATAGAGCTTACCGGCAGGGAGTTCGATCTTCTGGCTGTCCTGCTTGTAAATAAGAATATAGTGCTGTCGAGGGAGCAGCTCCTGGGCAAAGTCTGGGGATATGATTATATGGGAGAGACCAATGTGGTCGACGTATATGTCAGATACCTCAGGAGCAAGATCGACGAGGTATACGGGATCAGCCTCATACAGACTGTGCGCGGAGTGGGCTACGTCATAAGAGATGAGCAGTAATAAGAGGAACAGAGAAAAACCGGTAAGCACCGGATCAATAGCGTTCAGGATAGGACTCAGCTCGGGATTCAACCTGCTGCTTATCTTTATTGTGATCGACGCCGTACTGTTCGGCGTGTTCATATTGCCGCGCCTGTATGATCCGGGGACGACTGAGATCACGATCGAAGGCACCGAGGCTCTGCAGCTGATCTTCAAAGAGTGGAAACTCGACATACTCCTGAGGATCGAAGGGGTGCTGGTCATGCTGTGGGTGCTGCTTGAGACCCTGAAGGTGCGCAAGAAGCTGAGACCTCTACAGGAGTTTGCGGACGCGGCGCTGAAGCTTAGCGAGATAGACGGCGCGGCGGAGCAGCGGTATCAGAAACTCGAGGACGCCATAGATATGCTGAGCCCGGCAGAAGAGGATCAGAAGCTCGCGACGGGTGATGCCGAGCTGGCCGGCCTCGAGACAGCTGTCAATAAACTCATGTCACGCATGAGAGACTCGTACAGGCAGCAGGCCAGGTTTGTATCCGACGCTTCGCACGAGCTCCGCACGCCTATAGCTGTTATAAGAGGGTATGCGGATCTTCTGGACCGCTGGGGAAAGACCGACGAGAAGATACTCGAAGAGTCCATCCAGGCGATAAAGGATGAGAGCGAAAGCATGCAGCACCTGGTAGAGCAGCTGCTGTTTCTTGCGCGCGGCGACAGCGGACGGACGCCTCTCAACGTATCGGACTTTGACATGACGGACATGATGAAAGAAGTATACGAAGAGTCCGCGATGATAGATAAGAACCATGACTACCGCTTCGAGGACGGAGGAGCCATCCCTGCACGCGGAGACGTTTCGCTCATAAAGCAGGCGGCCAGGATACTGATAGAAAACGCTTCTAAATATACGCCTGAAGGAGGCGAGATAGTCCTGAGAAGCCTGACCTCGGACGGCAGACCCGCTTTCTCGGTACAGGACAGCGGTATAGGCATAAGCGAGAGCGACATACCGCATATATTTGACCGCTTCTACAGGGCGGATGACTCCCGCTCGAAGCAGACAGGCGGAAGCGGTCTGGGACTGGCGATCGCAAAATGGATAATCGAGCGTCACGGCGGACGATTTGATATAATCTCACGTAAGGACCTGGGAACGAGGATCACGGTGATCCTGCCGCCGGCAGAATAAACATCGATATACAGAAAAGGGAGGACCGGATATGTATCACGAGATAGAAGGACAGCTCAATATCGGGCCGATAATCTTTGATGAAGAGGAGCTCATCGCGGGCGGGAACCATTACCCGTATTCTGAGATCGAGTCGCTGGAGATCACCAGCGCGCCTGTCTTTGCCACGTTCGGAATACTGACCCTGCGCACTGGCGGGAGGGATACTTCCATTCCTTTTGTGCGGTCAAAGAAAGCAAAGCTTGAGAGAGCTCTCAAAGAGTTTGAGAGGATGCGCGAAAAAGGAGAGACCGGGAGCCCGGCTTCCGCACAGGCCGGACGGACAGCTGGACCTTCCGCGGCACCGGATCCGTATGAAGAGCTGAAAAAGCTCAAAGAACTGCTGGATCTGGGGATAATCACAGAAGAAGAATTTGAAACTAAAAAGAAACAGCTGCTGGATCTTTAAGACCCGGCAGCCGTTTTCTTTATATGTAGTTTTTGTAAGGAGATGTGTGTTTATTACAGAACGTGCTTTCCGTACATAGCATCCTGCTCTTTTCTGAGCTTGTAGATCAGAGTGTTCTTGTCGAGCTCTACCATGTCGTATGTGATGAGGTCGCCCTTCTTGCAGTCAACCTTCATAACAGCGTTCTTGTTGATCAGTCCGAACGGTACATAACCCTTCTCTGTAGCCTCTGCCTCTGTGCAGATGGAGCCGAGTGTTGTGTATCCGCCGATTCCGTCGAGGTTCTGGCCTGCCTTGAGGTCGATCTTAGCTCTTGTGATGCACTCAGCTACGAGACCGTCCTTGGCAACGCAAGTCTTCTCGCCGTCGATAACAGCCTTGGCAACTGTGAGAGGAGTCTCGAGGTTGCAGAGGTGATATGGTCTGTAGAGTGTCCAGAGAGGTCCAGGACCCATGCTGTGATACTGGAGCTGATAAGCGATCTCTGCGTTGTCTGTCGAAACTGTTACGAATACGCCAGGAGCGATTCCGTTTACGTACTCAACTACGCCGTGCTTGTTCAGGATTCCGCCGTCTTCTTTGAGCTTGAAGATCTCGTTGAGTTCCTTAACGCCTTCTGTTCCAGGAGCTGTCTTAGGACCGTGTCCGCCGATCACGTCAGGAACGAGACCTGTGTAGTTACACATAGCAGTCATCTCTACCATTGTCTTTGTGCCGTCCTTGAAAGCGCAGAGCATTCTAGGGCTCATCTTGCGGCGTGTTGCCTCTTCGAGAACTGTGTCAGGGTTGCAGTCATAGTCGAGCTTGTTGTTCTTGCCCTTGCCCATAACTTCTACGTTGAGTCCCATAGCCTTTGCGAAGCAGTAGAGCTCCATAACAGCGCCCGGCTCGTCACCTGCGGAACCTGTGTAGATTACGCCGTGATCCTTAGCGAACTTGTCGAGGTAAGGTCCGATAACAACGTCTGTCTCAACGTTGAGCATAACTACGTGCTTGCCGTTTGTCATAGCGTCTGTAGCAACCTTAGCGCCTACATCAGGAACTCCCGTGCAGTCGATAACAGCGTGAACGCCCTCAGCTGCGGAAACGAATGATGCATCACCGCATGCAACATACTTATGAGCAGCGATTCCTGCGTTTGCCTCTTCGAGAGTGTTTGCAACAACGATCTCATCGTCGGAAACCTCAGCATACTTGAATGCCTGTACTGCGAGATCGATGTTGATGTCGGATACGATTGCAGGTGTCATTCCCTTCATGAGAACCATCTGTGTAACCATTCCGCGGCCCATCTGTCCGGCGCCGACGATACCGACCTTGATGATCTTGCCTTCTTTTTCTCTCTGCTCGAGTTTCCAGTTCATGTTAAGCATAATTGAGTCCTCCTTGTTGGTTCTATGCTTTGATTATGGAATGCAGACTTGTCCAGCAGTACCGCCGCGGGTCCTGTTAAACAGCTGTATCACTTTTTAACTAACTGAAGTATATCATGTATAGGAGAAATATCAAGTAAAAATTTCAGAACATTTGCGTAAGTGTTGCTATTCGGTTGCAATTTCTGGGCACTTGAAGTAGAGTTTATACAGACATTAATAACAGGTCGTATGACCATCCCGAATGTTGTTGAAATATTGAAAGAAAGTGAGGCCAATTTATGAAGTATGATGTAACCATCACCGGACTCGGATCCATGGCAATGGAATTCCTCAGCCCTGCAATGGAGATGCAGTTCGTTATCCTTTTCAACGAAGACGCTCCTCCTGAACTCGCAGACATGGCGATCCAGCACACAGCA
>JAFUGO010000080.1 GCA_017469325.1 Mogibacterium sp.
TATCTGCTGATGATGCCCGGGGACAAAGTGTTTAAGACAAAAGAGTTATCCGCTCAGATCGGTTCCGCCAGACTTTCCTTTGCACCGGAGGAAAACATGCTGGAATTTCTGGATATCGAGCCCGGCGCGGTAAGTATCATGGGCCTGATGAATGATAAAGAGCATAAAGTACAGCTGCTGGTGGACGAGGATGTGCTTGCCGGAGAATTTACCGGATGCCACCCCTGCGTGAATACTTCCAGCCTGAAGCTGCGCACAGCCGATCTGTTCGGACCTTTTCTGACAGCCGTATCCCATGACTATCTGACCGTACATCTGACCGGAGAGGTGTGATCATGCATTGGGTGGTACATAAAGCTGCGGCGCGCTCAGATGGGATGCCGGCTGAAGACAAAGTGCCGGAGAGGATGGAGGTTATGAAAGAGAAACTGAATACCCCGGAAGCAAGGAATGTACTGCTCGTTTTCCTTTGTTTCCTTCTGACGTCTACCAGCTGGTTGGCGTGGGAGTATCATCTGCTGACACAGGTGCCTTCCGCAGTATCAGACATCTGTACTATGGTGATCGGCTATCTTCTGCAGGCTGCAGGTGCCGGTCTCTTTGCTGTAATGACTTGTTTTAAAGAAAAATATCTTCACGGTGTATTCATAGCGGCACTGATCGCGCATATCGGCTGTATGTTTCCGGCAGTATTGAGCCCTTATACAGCGGCAACACTGACTTTTGGCTTTCTGATGAATCTGGCCTGCGGAGTCATTGCCGGATACTATCTGTATGAGCTCGCCACACAGACGGAGGGGCGGCTGCGAGCCGTGGTCTTTGCCGTTGGATACAGCCTGTCTATTCTGTCATCCTGGCTGCTGTCATTGCTGAGAGAGGGAACGATCTACTACTCAGGAAAAGTGGTTATTATAGCCTTTGCACTTACAACCATCGTTCTTGTCCTGGATTTAAAGCAAAGGAAATGTGCAGATACAAAGCCTTCAGAAGAAAAGACCAGAATGGCCTGCGGCAATCGCCGTTTTCTCTTACTGCTTTCTGCGCTGGTGATCCTTTTCAGTGTTGTAAACAGTATCGGATTTGCATTTCCTTCTGCGGATATTCAGGGAAGCGTGAATATAGAGCTTTCCAGATTGATTTATGCGGCCGGACTGGTTTGTGCCGGTATTATTACCGATAAAAGCAGAAAGTATGGAGCGATCTGTGCGCTTACTGCGCTGGTTATGCCGTTCATGATCCTGTCACTCAGGGGCGAAGCTCTGCCGGTCATATTTTTCTGGGCACTCAGCTATTTTACGTTTGGTTTTTACTCCGTTTTCCGGATCATCCTCTTTTCCGACCTTGCAGTTTCCTCCGATCATCTCTGGCTGGCCGGCTTCGGATTGCTGTTTGGGAGGATCGGTGACGCCCTCGGAGAGATGATATGTCTCGTATCTGCGGACGATCTTCTGTTTATGGTCATTGTGACAGCGGTTTTGTTTGCCGCGGCAGTTGCAGTGTTTTTTAAGGCATACTCCCGCCTCTATATCCCGGAAACTGTCCGGGAACAGACCGAAAAAGAAATGTTTGAACGCTTCTCTCAGGAACACGATCTGTCTGTACGGGAGCGGGATATGCTGCATCTGATCTTAATGGATAAGACGGTAAACGAGATTGCGGAGGCTCTTTCTATTTCCGATAACACCGTAAAATATCATGTAAAGAATATTCTGCAGAAGACCGGCTGCAAAACAAGAAAAGAACTTATCCTGATTTACGCGCAACGTCAAAATGGCTGAAAAATGCCGTAAAAAAGCCACCTACCCGAAAAACTACCCGCCAAATCATTCCGCCCACCCGGAAAACTATCTTGAATCCTGCCATGTTTTTGCATAGTATGATGACGTATAGGTATCATAGGTATATTTCCTACATACCATGCAAGGCAAAAAACAGGAAAAGGTAGGTTGCAAAATGAAAAAGAAATTATGTGCCATGCTTCTGGCTTTGGGCATAGTGGTAACGCAGATGCCCGGCATAACCATCTCTGCGGAGCAGTTGGTGAATGAACAATCGGAGAGTGTAGAGGAAACGCTCTCTTTTGTTTCTATGGATTTATTCACAGAGGCTGATGCTGAACCGGAAGAGGGAGCGGAAGAGGGACAGGATGAACAAACCGCTTCGCCGGAAAAAAGCACTGCGGAGAACGCAGATGAAGGCGATGTAAAAAATACGGAAGAGTCCGATAATGATCCGGAGGAAACAGAAATAGCAGGCAGTGTGGAAACACCTGCATCCGGAGAAAACGTTGATGGGGAAACTCCGGAGTCCGGCTCTGCAGAGATTGCGGAGGTCATGGATGAGCCTCTCCGGGCGTCGGCAGAGAACGAGGAGAGCACCGTTGCGGCCGCAGAGGCAAGTGATAAAACCGTAGACATGCGTGTATGGACGCCAGGCCATGGCAAGGTCATGGTCAACGGCTCCGACTATGGCACAGAGTTCCGGGGTACGTGGGACGAGGGTACGGAAGTTCAGATCGAGGCTGTTCCGGATTCCGGTTACAGGTTCGACCGCTGGTATTTTTATAAGGCCACCGGAGGCGGCGAGCGGACCGCCTCCGCATCGGCAATGGTGATTGCAGGCACCCACACCGAGGCAATTGCAGTCTTCGGGCTCGAGACGGCCTCGCTCACGATCACAGCGCCAGCCGCCGGACAGACGGCGGAAACGAAGCCGCAGATCTCACTCCCGAGCGGCGCCGGATACTCGATCGAAAGTGACAGCATATGGTTTGGTCCGGGGCTTAGCTGGGTCGAGTCCGAAGAGTACAGCGCCAATGTGCTTGACCCGGCCACGACCTTTGAGGAAGGCAAGACTTACTATGCGAAAGTGCGTCTGCGCGATGATGGTGCCGGTTTTTCTGCAGAGGCGGGAGGTTCAACCTTCAGTACGGACCTCTCTGTGACCGGAGGAGAGAAGAAACGGCAGTCCAATAGCGCCTATACCGAGGCAATCAGTGAGAGTGAATATCTGGCATATATTGGCATCGAGGCAGTCATTGCCGTTACGGTTCCGAAAGCCGCAGCATCGCACGACCTGACGTTCGGGTTCCTGAATACTGGCACGTCGGCATCGCTTGCGGACCTCATTTCGTCGGTTACGGTCAACGGCAGCAATTGGGCGCTTACTGCCAGCGGGATGCGGCTGACCGGTCAAATACCCGCAGGTGCGAGCGTGTCCGTAGCTATGCAGGCAACCGACAATGCGGGCTTCTTCGGTATACATCCGAAAGACAGCGTCATCCCTTATCCAGGCGATGCGGAGATTTCACAGGACTCCTCCACGCTCACGTTCAGCTTTACGATGCCGGAGAATGATGCCGTAATAGAAATCGCCGTGAGCAAAACCGTGATCTTCAAATTCGATGTGAACGGTGGAACCAAGGGACCTGGCTGGCCGGGCGACTCGATCAGATATCCCGATCTCTTTGCGGGAATGAGGGATACATGGTCAGTTGACGTTGCGGGCAATGACGGCTCAATTTACGACATAACAACCGACCCTTCATCACCACAAGTCATTGCAACGGCACCTGCCGGCTCGAAATATATCGGCATAGAGATCACTGACAAGAACGGTGTACATACAGGTACCCCCGGCCAAACGATCAAAGGGCTCGATTTCTCCGAAGGCGTTACCGTCAAGTTCCTGTGGGCCACCAACCACACGGTGACCTTTGACACGGACGGGCTGTACGAGACACCTGCAAGCCAGACGGTTGCCGATGGCGAAAAAGCGACACGTCCAGCCGCTCCCGCAGTGGATGCACATGCGGATAACTACGAAGCAAACGGCTTGAATTTCCGCGGCTGGTACAACAAGCCTGCCAGCGAGATCTCCAGCTATTGGGAGTTTTGCTATACGGCGAATGCCAACGATGCTGGATGTATCTTTGATTTTGACAGTCCTATTACAGCGGACACGACCGCATATGCGGTATATGAGGGTGTTCTCACGATTCACGCTTACGATGTGACAAACGGCGTCAGCCAGGCAGGAGGCTCGTTCGATTTCAATAACTACAACACTCTTTCTTACAGCAACGCATCATCTGTTCAAACGTTTGCCTTCTACCATATGCCCGAGTTTCTGAAGGCAAAGCCGGCAGATGGCTACGAGTTCGTCGGCTGGTCGACCAGCACGTCGAAAGACGACATCATCAGCTCCAATGCTGAGTACACCTATACGTTTACGCAGCGCGCAACCCTTTATGCACTGTTCGAGATCCCCCACGAACACGACTGGGGCGATCCGACATACGAATGGGCGATGGACAACTCTGCCGTGACAGCGACCAGAACCTGTGCGATCGACGCGTCTCACGTGGAGTCGGAAACGGTCGATACAACATCCAGGATCACCAAACCTGCTACCTGTGTGGCCAAGGGTGAGACGACCTATACAGCCACCTTTACCAACACCGCGTTTACCACACAGACAAAGACGGTAGAAGATGTGGCTGTCGACGCGGATGCGCATGTCTGGGATGATGGCGTCATTACCACGGAACCGACCTGTACAGA
>JAFUGO010000081.1 GCA_017469325.1 Mogibacterium sp.
CTTCCGGTGCAGTCAGGAAGCGACAGGCTCCTGAAACGCATGAACCGCCACTATGACAGGGCGCAGTATCTTGAGATCGTCGATAAGCTCAGAAAGACCGTCCCGGATATAACCATATCCACCGACATCATCGTCGGATTCCCGGGAGAGACGGAAGAGGACTTTGAGGGCACGCTCGACATCGCGCGCAAAGTGGAATACGATTCCGCGTTCACATTCATTTATTCTCCGCGCGAAGGCACTCCTGCGGCTAAATTCGAAGATCAGGTGCCTGACGATGTCTGCCATGAAAGATTCGACAGGCTGGTCGACCTGATGAACGAGATCAGCCTCAAGAAGAATAAGGAGTATCTCGGCAAGGAGTATGAAGTCATAGCGGAAGGCGTCAGCAAAAATTCCGACGGCGCTATATCCGGCCGCACAGACGGATTCAAGCTGGTCAACTTCACATCATCGAAGAGCCCTGAGAAACTCATGGGCAAAAAAGTAAGGGTAAAAATAACCGAGAGCAAGACCTTTAGTCTTGAAGGGGTAGAAGTAGAATGACAGGCATACTGGAGTCGTTCCTGCAGTTTTTCACTGTGTCACATATCATGACCATAATATACGTGCTCAACGCGCTTATAGCATTGGGACTGATTTTTGTTGACCATTCCAAAACTCCGACGGCTACGATGGCGTGGATAATGATCCTCTTCATGATGCCTGTGATCGGACTGGTCCTCTACCTGATACTGTCACAGAATATAGCCAGGCAGCAAATAATCCGCCTTACAGAGGAAGAAGAGGCGGGTTTCACTACATTGCTCGACTGGCAGAAAGAAGCCGTCAGAGAGAGCCTGGCAACCGATGACGACGATATCATAGGTCACTGGCGCAACATGATAACCATGAACCTAGACTACGCCGACTCGCTTCTTACCGGAAACGAGAGCGTAGAGGTGATCACTGACGGCAAGGAGATGTTTGAGCGTCTCCTAAGCGATATAGAAAACGCTAAATATACAGTCAAGCTCTGCTACTTCATCGTAAAGGATGACTTTGCCGGAAAACGCCTTATTGATCTTCTGACTAAGAAGGCGCAGGAGGGCGTGAAGGTAAGGCTGCTGATGGATGCCCTCGGAAGCCGCAGCATCGGCTATTCCGATCTCAGAGCTTTCAAAAAAGCGGGCGGTAGCTATGCGTTTTTCTTCAAACCGCTCATAAGACACATGTACTTCAGGATCAATTACCGCAATCACAGAAAGATCGCGATAATCGATAACGAGATTGGATACATAGGCGGCTTCAACATCGCAAAGGAGTATCTGGGTTATAAAAAGAAATTCGGATACTGGAGAGACACCCAGCTGATCATCAGAGGCAACGCGCTCGCGACTCTGAATGAAAGGTTCTATCAGGACTGGAGATACGCTTCAAAAGAAAAGATCGACCTGATCGATCAGTCCGTTCGGTATGCTTATAAGGCAGATGCCGGAGATATCCCGATCCAGATAGTCTCGTGCGGACCTGAGTCTGAAAAAGAAGAGGTCAAGATGGCGTTCATGAAGATGATAAACGGCGCCGCCAGGAACATCTACATCCAGACCCCGTATCTCGTTCCCGATGAGCCCATGATGGACTCGCTGCGTATGGTGGCGCGTTCGGGAATAGACGTCAGGATCATGATCCCGTGCATGCCGGATCATCCGTTCGTGTACCGGACTACGCTCTACAATGCCGGAAGACTCATAGCCGACGGCGCCAAGATATACATCTATGAGAACGGGTTCCTGCATGCCAAGACTCTTTCCGTCGACGGAGAGGTCTGCACAGCGGGATCGACCAATTTTGACATAAGAAGCTTCAGACTCAATTTCGAGTCGAACGCATTTATATATGACAGGGGCGTCACCGCCGAGATGGACAGGCGCTTTATGCAGGACATCGAACTGTCGAGACCTTACACGCAGAAGGACCGCGATGAGATATCGGCTGTGGACAGAGCGATCGAATCCATCTCGAGGCTCCTGACTGAGATATTGTAAAGAAAGGTGAATGACTTGAACGCAAACTATATACTTTCAAAGCTTCTGATGCTCCCGGGCATCATCATAGGACTCAGCTTTCATGAGTTCGCCCATGCCTGGGTATCTGACAGGCTGGGTGATCCAACACCGAGAAGGCAGGGCAGGGTCACGCTCAATCCCATGGCTCACATAGACATCATCGGATTCATAGCGCTGCTGCTCGTTGGTTTCGGCTGGGGCAAACCGGTACAGATCGATCCTTCGTATTATAAGAAGCCGAGGCGCGATGAGTTTCTCGTATCGATCGCGGGAGTTACCATGAATCTTCTGCTCGCGATAGTATTCTCCATACCGGCGAGGTTCCTCATGAGCCATGCGGGAGGCGCGGCGGTGTCGGATATCATCTATAACCTTTATCTGATGATCTTTTACACCGTATCGATCAACATCGTGCTGATGATATTCAACCTCATACCGTGTCCGCCGCTGGACGGCTGGGGGATAGTGACTCAGCTCTTCAGGCTGGACCGATATAAGTGGTGGTACAAGGTCTATCAGTACGGCACATATATACTGCTGGCGCTGATCGTCTTCAACGTGACCGACCTTATCATCACGCCGCTTGTGAACATGATACTGAACATACTGCTTTAGAGAGCAATGAAAAAGGCAGCAGCTTCGTGGCTGCTGCCTGTATTGGATTCAGAAATAGTTGGCAATGCGCCTGAGCTTTGACTGCTCCATGTGGTATTCCATAGCCTTGCGGCCGGCTGCTGCATTGCGCGTCTCGAAGGCGGCGTAGATGGCCTTGTGCTCATCGAGTATCATCTTAAGATAATCACCGGTATAAGTCTTGGCAGGAGCCGAGTACTTAAGATATGTCTGGTAGATCGAAAGCGTCTTTCTGATCATGCGGTCCTTGGTGCCTGCGTAGATGGTGTTGTGGAACTGCGAATTGAAGGAGAGGACCTTCTCTATATCGTTCTTGAGCGTATAGAACTCCATGAAATCTACGGTCTCTGACAGCTCATCAATGTCTTCCCGGGTCATCCTCTTGATAGCCCATTCGACGGCCTGTACCTCAAAGAGGGATCTGAGATCGAAGAGATCGGAGATGTCGCGTCTGCTGAGACCCGTTACGAATGCCCCGCGGTTGGGGATGTTCTCGATAAGACCGTCTGCCTCGAGCTGTCTGAAGGCTTCTCTTACGGGAGTTCTGCTTACGTTATATCTCTGACAGATGGCGTTCTCCGTAAGCTTGCTGCCGTCGGGAATGGCACCCGAGAGGATGTCGGTCTGGAGTTCTGTGTAAAGGCCCGCGGACAAAGGCTGGCCGGATTTATCGGATTGAATGATTTCCATGATGCACCTCTGAATTGTCAACTTATTGCATACATAATCACATATTGTA
>JAFUGO010000082.1 GCA_017469325.1 Mogibacterium sp.
AACTTATCTTCAACTGACTCTTTTGCGGCAAACTGGGAAGGCATTGAGGGTTAGGATACTAAATGTGACCGCGAAAGCATTATTATGGCTTGATGTGTTTTACACATAAGTGCAGAGAACGGTAATGATCAGGCAATCATAAGAAAAACTACAGCTATAGGTGGAGGTATCGCTACCTATAGCTGTAGTCGTATAAGTAATTAGTACATATAATTGCTTCTTTTGGATACACTTCTGGATACACTGGAAGAGGGACGTCTCTCCTTCCTTGATTCTTCAACGTTTCCAGACTTGCTGAAATCTTCAAATCCCTCTCTCTCCGCCATGTGAGAGTCGTTCTGTGAACGGCTCTTTTTCTTTGCAAGGGTTGAAAAGACTGGCTTCGCTCGATAGGCTCACTCCATAACAGCTTCCGGGTGTTTGAAGGAATCTTTTTATTTAAGTACAGTTTGCAATTATGATATCTGCAACACCTTTGCTCTGATGCAGGATTCTGTGCATATCTTCGACATATTCATCTTTCATGCCGGTAGATATCCAGTCTATAGTCAGGCCGAAGCAGGAACATTTGAAATATCTTATTATCAATTGTTTATCATGATCAGAAAGCCGGGTATCCGGAAAGACGGTTTTCAGATACTTTGTTACTACATATTCACATATTTTCCACAGCATATCTACATAAATCGTCCTGTTCCCTGAATTGTAAATATGCATGACTGCATTTTTCTTTACTTTCATTACCTGCGTGATTGCATCAAGACATTCTTCAAGTGAATTGAGCTCGGGGTACATCTCAACTATGTGATCGAAATCATTCTCGCACATCTCCTCAAGCAGCAGATATATGTCCTGATAGTGGTAATAAAAGGTATTGCGGTTGACTCCGCATTTTTCAGAAATGTCTTTGACAGTTATCTTTCCCAGAGGTTTATCGTTAAGTAATTCAAGAAAAGCATTCTGTATCGCTTTCTTTGTTATGTTTGAATTGGACAAAATGTAACCTCCCTAGTCATTTTTCCCTTGCTGTCTGATTTATAGGCAACAGAGCCTTTTTTACCCATTTAAGAAACAACTTAGAAGAAATACCATACAGTCAGCCTATTAAATGCAACGGCAGTTGTCTGATGTGGCTGACAAGGATATTGTAGTACTTTTTAAGTGTCTAAAAAACAGACATATCTGGCAGAATGTCTGACTTTTAAAGGAGATGATATAAGTGAAACGGAGATTACTGAACATAAGCATTTATACGATGTTTTTCCTAATTATGCTGTTTGTTTTCGGATATTTGGGAAGTCTGTTCAGTGAGCTGAATGCTATGGATCTGTACCATTGCTCTGCAACAGAGATCGGCACAGCATATGCTGTACCGAGTGAAGATGAGAACCTTGCGGATCCTCAGGAAATAGAATTAGCCCGAACGACAAAAGGCTATATCACAAAAAGCATGGCTGACAGCGGGATATTGAATGATGTTAAGGTCGATTACGGGAAAAAATGTATTATATGCAGGATCATTGCAGATGGTACAACTCAGGCAATACAGGATGGAAATGATGAAAAGTGGAAGGATATTTGCGATCTTGCATGCGACTGCAGCAAAGAATGGACAGAAGGCATCAGAGCAGGAGGCCTTTCGGGCTGGGATTTCAGTATTGTGATCCTGAATGATTATTATCCGAAGAATGCGCTGGCAATAATTACCGACGGAGAAATAGTATACAACTGCAGAATCGATCCAGAAAGTATATCAGCGTGAATTTATCGATATATGAGTGTTGACAAATATAATGCGTTCTATCAGGGCGTGCTTGCATACACTTCAGCTGTTGACAAGGCGTCTGAGGGAGCCAACGTCCTGGCGCGGGGCGCATCGGAACTAAAGAGTGGATCAGCTCAGCTCGCGAGCGGGGCTTCCGACCTTTACGAAGGCGCCGGCAAGCTTTATGACGGTATGTATGCTTTTGACAGGGACGGCATCGACAAACTGATTGCGAATCTTGATGAGTCCGGAGTAGACGAATTGTTCGACCGCTTCAGTGCGCTTGCGGATACATCCGGGATGAATACTCTTATCGGGGGCATCTCCGAGGACATGGAAGGGGAGAGCAGAATGATAATCAAGACAGAGAAAGTAAAAGCAAATAACTGAATAGTTTTTTGATCCGCTCCCTCTCTCTCCGCCAAACATGCCTTGCATTTGCAGGGCTTTTTTTTGCTTTGATTATACCCTGCACTGTATTCCGTGATAGAATACATTTATAAAAGGGAACACAAACAATGATCGGGATAGATAGAAACGTACTTTGAGAAAGGAGCAATAAAATGAGTGGAAAAATCAAAGTGGGGATCAACGGCTTCGGACGTATTGCCCGTATCATCATCCGCAGTCTGGAGATGCGCGATACCGATATCGAGGTAGTAGCTGTCAACCTGCACAACGCTGATCACAAGAGGATGGCTTACCAGGTAGAGTACGACTCGGTATTCGGCCGTTTTATGGGAGATGTCGAAGCAACAGATGACGGCATCCGCATCAACGGCAAGGACATCCATGTATTTTCAGAGGATGATCCGGCGGATATCAACTGGGCCGCTTACGGCGCAGAGTATGTTATCGAATCCACAGGTAAATTCCTGACAAAGATGGCCGCTTCCCGTCACTTCCTCGGCGGTGCCAAAAGGGTCATCCTGACAGCACCGGCAAAATCAGACGATATCCCGACATTTGTAATGGGTGTCAACAACGAAGAATATGACCCGGCGTCCATGACTATCGTGTCCAATGCAAGCTGCACCACTAACTGTCTGGCTCCGCTGACTAAGGTAATACACGAGGCATTCGGGATCGAAAAAGCCCTCATGTCCACCATCCATGCTTCAACATCAAAGCAGAAGCCTGTAGACTCCAACGGAGGACGTGACTGGAGGACCGGACGTTCTGTATTCAATAATATAATCCCGTCCACGACCGGCGCAGCTAAGGCTGTAGGCAAGGTTATCCCTGAACTGAACGGCAAGATGACCGGTATGAGTTTCCGCGTTCCTTGCAATGACGTCTCAGTAGTTGACCTGACGGCTCAGCTCAAAAAGAAGACGAATTATGAGGAGATATGTGCTGCTATCAAGAAAGCTGCTGAAGGTCCGATGAAAGGGATCATCGAGTACAACAACGATGAGCTGGTCTCGTCTGACCTGCGCGGAAACTTCAACACATGCATCTTTGATGAGAAGGCCGGCATCATGCTCGACGACAGCTTTGTAAAGCTCATCGCGTGGTATGACAATGAGTGGGGCTATTCCAACAAGGTCATCGATCTGGTCCAGCACGTTGCGAGGACCGACGCGGCCGTACTTGCCTCGGGCAGCGGCATCAAGAAACCTCTGTTGGTAGAGGAAGCAGTAGAAGAAGCTGCCCGCAAAAAGAACTAGCGGTCAGGAGCAGCTATTTGCATACTAAAGAAAAATCAAAAAAGTCGCTGAAGTTTATGCTTCGGCGACTTTTTTTTCGGAAAACAGGGACCGGTCATATAAAAGATCATATGCGTGCGGCTGCGGATGGTGGTATTATTGGTGTAATATTGTAAAAAGGCAGTCCTTATGGGCCCGGATAAAAGATATATGGATAAAACAAAGACAGTAGATGAGAAATACGAATCACTGAAAGAATACCTTAAGGGACTTGAAAGTGTCGCGGTCGCTTTTTCCGGCGGGGTGGATTCGACACTCCTCATTACGGCGGCGCATGAGGCTCTTGGAGAGAGGGCGTTCGCCGTTACCGCTCATGATGCCGCGATGCCGGCCTCGGAGCTTGAGGAAGCTCTCAGGTTCTGCAGGGAGAGAGGGATACGCCATTATGTCGTAGAGACAGATCCTCTGACGCTTCCGGAGTACAGGCACAATCATAAGGACAGATGCTATCACTGCAAGAAGTACATCTTCGGGAATATAGCGGCCGAGGCTGCCCGGCACGGGATAAGCAATATCGCTGAGGGTTCTAACATGGATGATCTCGGAGATTACAGACCGGGAATGAAGGCGATAGAGGAGCTTCATATTCTGAGCCCGCTCAGAGAGGCCGGACTTTACAAGTCCGAGATACGCGAGCTGTCAAAGAGACTCGGGCTGCCTGAGTGGAACAAGCCCGCAGCTGCCTGCCTTGCGACCAGATTCGCTTACGGAGATACAATAACCAAAGAAGGCCTGCACAGGGTAGAGCTTGCCGAAGCACTCCTGAAAGAGAACGGTTTTGTCCACTGCAGAGTCAGGGTGCATGGGGATCTGGCCAGATTAGAGGTGCAGCCTTCGGATCTTGCCCGGCTTGCAGAGGATGAGATGCGAAGCCGCATCTGCCGCGAAATCAAAAGCCTGGGTTTCACCTATGTGACCATGGATATGCAGGGCTACAGAACGGGCAGCATGAACGAAGCCCTGGAACAATAAGAAGTTTTTTAAACTGCATCGATGCCGGCCTGACATCGGTATGCTATTATATATTGACAGGACAGCAGGATCTGCTGCAACAATAGAAAAAGGGCAGGGGCGGAGAGCCCTGTTGATAACAGACAGATATGGATCCACGCGTTAAGGACAAGAGAAGAGGAAGCATCATAATCGAAGTCATCATTCTGTTTGCGCTCAGCATATTGCTTACAGGATTGATCACACATCAGTCACAGCTTTATCGCGCGAGAAGTTTCGTCACAAACGAGATCGAGAACCGCGCAAAGAGCATTGCTGATGAAGTCAGTATGACGGTAAAGGAATATCCGGCATATGAATGGCTCCTTGATTACTGGTGTGAGCACGCCGGTGAGCTGAATATCCATTATGATGACAGCTATATCAAGAACAGCTGGACAGGCAAACAGGAGCGTCTTCTGTTATCGCACCAGCCGGATCTCAGTATTAAATATGCAGATACGAAGACCGTCGAAGCGCTGCCGCCGGGAGACCAGAAGCTCTATGCCGAGGTCACGTATTCGTGGCTTCTGACCCGCATCAACCAGATAAAAAGGATGCAGAACGCAACTTTCTTATTCTGCGTCCGGACTGAAGAGCCTTATACTCATCAGTTCTTCGTGTTCAGTGCGGCTGATCCCGGAGCGGTCAGAGGCACTGAGTACAATGAGGTATATACTCTGGGAGTTGAGGTCGATGTCAATGAGAGCCTGCAGGAGTCTATGAAGAGCGCAACCGAGAATGAATCATATGTTGCCGATGCAGGCGACTATGTCGATTATTACCAGAAAATGATCAGCATAGGCGACGATGACTACCTGATAGGACTGTCGTACGACAGCAGACGTGTCATGGCAAATATCGAGCAGGAGACCAAAAGCGGAACGATCATGTCGATGATCTACCAGCTCCTCCTCTCGCTGATCATTTCCGTCGGGCTGTATTTCCTTGTCCTCAAGCCTCTTAGGAAGGTGCAGGAGAATATCCGTCTGTACAAGAATACGAAGGACAGCAAAACTGTCACCAAAAACCTGGCGGAGATCAACCTGAATAACGAGATCGGCGAGCTTGCGACCGACGTTTCCGATCTTGCAAAGGAGATCGATGAGCATCTCGAAAAGATAGGCAAGATCACCGCCGAAAAAGAGCGAATACAGACCGAGCTGTCGCTTGCCCAGAAGATACAGTCGGCGGTACTGCCTCATATCTTCCCGCCGTTCCCTGAAAGGAAAGAATTTGATATCTTTGCGATGATGGAGCCGGCCCGTGAAGTAGGAGGCGACTTCTACGACTTCTATCTTGTGGATGATGATCATCTGTGTGTGGTCATGGCGGATGTATCCGGAAAGGGTGTACCGGGAGCGCTGTTCATGATGGTAACAAAATCCATCATAAAGAGTTTTGCCATGATGGGCCTGTCTCCGGCGGAGATCCTTGAAAAGACAAACGAGACGATCTGCTCGGACAATTCTGCGGATATGTTTGTTACCGCATGGATAGGCATACTTGAAATATCCACAGGCAGGCTGACCGCTTCGAATGCCGGACATGAGTATCCGGTGCTGAAACACCGGGGCGGCTCATTCGAGCTGTACAAAGACAAACACGGATTTGTACTCGGCGGAATGGAAGGCATGAAGTACACGGATTATGAGCTGCAGATGGGATCGGGCAGCAAGCTGTTCGTCCATACCGACGGAGTGCCTGAGGCAACAGCGTCATCGATGGAGATGTTCGGCGCAGAGAGAATGATGAAGGCACTCAACAGCGATCCGGATGCCGATACGGAGACGGTCCTCGGGATCATGAAACAGCGTATCGTTGACTTCGTTGCAGAAGCGGAGCAGTTCGATGACATCACGATGCTCTGTCTGGAATACAAGTGATAAGTACACCGGGGCTGCGGGAAGACCGCAGTCCCGTTTTTTGTGTCCGGAAGCCGGTGACTTTGCGGATCTGGTACAGAATGAAATACAAGATATGATGGCGTAACGCGTTGACTTTAGCGATTTAGCGTGGTAAAGTGTGAAAGTAATTTAGAAGGAGTTTATCATGCAGTTCGACAGCAGTGTAATAACAAAAACAGAAAAGAGGATATTCAGTCTTCGAAGCCTTTACAGCAAAAGGGGCTACAGCCCGTACAGGATGAGCAAATTCGAGGACTACGATCTGTACAGCAGAAACAAGGACTTCCTTATGTCCGACAGAGTCATCACTTTTACTGACACCAACGGAAGACTGAAGGCGCTCAAGCCTGATGTCACTTTATCCATAGTAAGTAATATAGAGGACAGGCCTTCGGAACTTCAGAAGCTGTACTACGATGAGAACGTGTACAGAGTCGATGAGAGGACAGGTGCTTTCAGGGAGATCATGCAGATGGGCCTTGAGTGCATCGGAGCTGCAGACAATGCTTCCGTGACAGAGGTCATAGAGCTCGCCGCGGACAGCCTCGAGATCCTTTCGGAAGGACTCGACTACATGCTGAAGGTCTCGGACATAGACATAATCACGGCGATCGCGGAAGAGGTCGCGGGCAACGGTAAGCTGATGAGGGAGCTCATCAGACTTGCGGGCAGCAAGAACATCCACGGCATATGTGAAAGATGCGAGGCCGAAGGCATAATCGAAAAGAAGTACTCGCTCCTGACAGGGCTTCTGAAACTGTCTGGAGGATGCGATGAGGTGATCGCCGGGCTCGAAGAGATATGCAAAGGCACCGCTGCCGAAGCCGAGGCGGGTGAACTCAAGAGCGTGCTGGCCGATCTCAGGGACGATGTGAGAGAAAAGGTGAGCGTGGACTTCTCGATAGTCGGAGACACAAAATACTATAACGGTCTCGCGCTCGAGGGATACATAGAAGGCATACCGGGAAGCGTGCTGGTCGGCGGCCGATACGACATGCTGATGCAGAGGATGCATAAAAGGTCGCGCGCAATAGGATTCGCGGTGTATATGGACACTCTTGCGGGACTCGGACGCTACGCGGGCGACAGAGCGATAGAAAGTTTTTTCGGAGACAGATAGATATATGACGATGATAAATGTGGCTCTCCCGAAGGGGAGACTTGGAGAAAAAGTATATAAGATGTTTGAGGAAGCGGGATACGGATGCCCGGACATCTTCGAGGGCAGAAGGCTCGTGTTCGAGAACCGCGATGCGGGGATCAGGTACTTCTGGGTAAAACCGTCCGATGTGCCGATCTACGTTGAGCGAGGGGCTGCGGACATCGGAGCCTGCGGCAAGGACATACTGCTCGAGTACAGTCCGAACGTCTATGAGCTTCTTGATCTCGGAGTCGGAAGATGCCGCATGGTCACGGCCGCTCCTTCGGGATTCAGTGATGATTCGGAATATCCGCTGAGAGTGGCGACCAAGTTTGTGAACATCGCTTCTGACTACTATTCGCGCAAGGGTCGGGACATAGATATAATCAAACTGAACGGATCCATAGAGATCGCCCCTATACTCGGGCTTTCGGATGTGATAGTCGATCTCGTGGAGACCGGGACCACCCTGAGGGAGAACGACCTCGTGGTGTATGAAGAGATAATGGATATAAGCGCCAGGCTGATAGCCAACAGATCGGCGTACGCGTTCAAAGCGGCCGAGATAGACAGGCTGGCGTCAAGGATAAACGGACAGGAAGAAGCATAGCCGGAAGCTGCCGGCAAAAGGAGATCTGATGATCAGAATAATGAAGTTTGGAGATATGACTGCTGATGATGTGTTCGCGAGAACGGAACCGGCGGTGGATGTTGAGGGCGTCGTTGCGGATATAATCGATGACGTTATCAAAAATGGGGACGAAGCTCTCAAAAGATATACGGCAAAGTTTGACGGCGCGGATCTTGACAGGACCGGCATTGAGCTCAGTGAGGCCGACAAGAAGGCCGCATTGGACAAGGCGGCCGCGGAGATGCCCGGGCTGCCTTCAATACTGAAAAAGGCGGCCGCGAACATCGTAAAATTCCACAGCAAACAGGTCAGGAACGGCTTCCTGATAAATGATACCGAAGGCGTGGTGACAGGCCAGAAGGTACTGCCTCTTGAAAGGGCGGGACTGTATGTGCCGGGCGGCACGGCGGCGTATCCTTCCACTGTGCTGATGGACAGCATCCCGGCTCTGATCGCCGGCTGTAAAGAGATAATAATGGTGACGCCGCCTGACGCGGACGGAAGCATAAACGCGGCGATCGTGGCCGCAGCCGCTGCGGCCTCTGCCGCGGCAGGCCCTTCCGACATGAGCCGCGGCAGCACCGGGCGCATCCGCATATTCAGGGTGGGAGGCGCCCAGGCGATCGCCGCCCTTGCGTACGGCACAGCCGTCATCCCTAAAGTCGACAAGATAGTCGGCCCGGGCAACGCATTCGTAGCCGAAGCCAAGAGACAGGTATACGGCAAGGTGGCAATAGACATGATAGCCGGGCCGAGCGAGATACTCGTTATCGCTGACGGAAACAGCGATCCGGTAAAGCTCGCTGCCGACCTCCTTTCACAGGCCGAGCACGACAAGATGGCACGCGCCGTGATGGTCACCTATTCGGAAAATCTTGCGCTTGCGGTTCAGACAGAGATAGAGAGGCAACTGCCTCTCCTCGAAAGAGAAGAGATAGCGCGCGCCTCCATAGAAAACAACGGAAAGATCATAATCGCGGGCAGCATAGACGAAGCCATAGACATCTCAAACGAGATAGCGCCCGAGCACCTTGAGCTCTGCGTCGATGATCCTTTCGGCATACTCGATAAAGTAAAACACGCAGGTTCGGTATTCATGGGCCGCAACTGCCCTGAAGCTCTGGGAGATTACTTCGCGGGTCCGAACCACACGCTGCCTACAAGCGGTACGGCGAGGTTCTCAAGTCCGCTCTCGGTGGACGACTTCGTCAAGAAAATGCAGTACACATACTACACGGGAGACGCAGTGAGCCGCGTCGCTGATGACATAGCGGCGTTCGCCCGCGTCGAGGGACTGACAGGCCACGCTGCCAGCATACTTACAAGAAAGGAACAGAAATGAGCAGATTCCTAAGCAGCAAATACGCTTCGCTCGAGCCTTACACTCCGGGCGAGCAGCCTAAGACGGCGGTGCTCACAAAACTCAATACGAACGAATCGCCGTTTCCGCCTTCACGGGCGGTAGTGGACGCTGCGGCAGAGGCGGCAAAGAACCTGCAGCTGTACTCCGATCCGGACTGCAGCGCTCTGAGAAATGCTCTCGCAAAGGTATATGATGTGGATCCGGATGAAGTGTTGTGCGACAACGGATCCGATGAGACACTGTATTTCGCCTTCCTCGCATACTGCGATAAGGACACTCCGGCGGTATTCCCGGACATCACATACGGCTTTTATCCGGTCTTCGCGGAGGTCAACGGCATAGAGTACAGACAGATCCCGCTGAAGGATGACTTCAGCATAGATCCGGAGGATTACTACGATGCCGGAGGCACGGTGTTCATCTGCAATCCGAACGCCCCGACGGGCATGGCCCTGACGCGCAGCGAGATCGAGGGCATACTGCAGCACAATCCTGACAATATAGTGGTGGTCGATGAGGCTTATGTGGATTTTGGCACGGAATCGTCGGTGCCGCTGATAAAAGAGTACGACAATCTGCTGGTGGTGCAGACCTTCTCGAAATCAAGATCGCTGGCGGGAGCAAGACTCGGCTACGGCATAGCCTGCAAAGAGATCATCGCCGATCTCAACTCGCTCAGGTTCTCTACGAATCCGTACAATGTCGACCGCATAGCCATGGCCTGCGGGGTGGCATCGCTTGAGAACGACGGGGTCAACAAAGCCAACTGCAGGACCGTAATGGACAACAGGGAATACACCGTGTCGGAGCTTAAAAAGATGGGCTTTGAGATGACGGATTCCACGGCAAACTTCATATTCGTGCGTCACCCTGGAGTAAGCGGAGGGGAGATATTCACAAAGCTCCGCGAAAGAGGCGTGATAGTCAGGCATTTTGACAAGCCGCGCATAAGCGAGTATAACAGAATAACGATAGGCTCAAGGGAGCAGATGGACATACTCCTGGATGAGCTCAGAAAGATCCTTTAGGAGGTAGCCATGAGGACTTCAGAAATAAACAGAATCACAGCAGAGACTCAGGTAAGACTGTCGCTGGATCTTGACGGCACGGGAGTGAGCGATATCGACACGGGCGTCGGTTTTCTTGACCACATGCTCACGCTCTTTTCCAAGCACAGCCGCATAGACCTTTCGGTAAAGGTAAACGGAGACACATACATAGACGATCACCACACCGTCGAGGATACGGGCATAGCTCTCGGACAGGCCGTGGCTGAGGCTCTCGGAGACAAGCGCGGGATCACCAGGTACGGAAGCTGCATACTTCCTATGGACGAAGCTCTCATAATGTCGGCCGTGGACATTTCAGGCAGATGCCACCTCTCATATGGGCTCGACATACCGACGGAGAAGGTCGGAAGCTTCGATACGGAGCTCACGGAGGAATTCTGGCTCGGCTTTGTAAGAAATGCGGGCGTGACGCTCCACATAAGGCAGCTCGACGGATCAAACTCGCACCACATCATAGAAGGTGCGTTCAAGTCCGTTGCAAGGTCGATGCGGCAGGCAGTCGCGATCGATGCGGAATTCGCCGAAGAGATACCTTCGACAAAAGGGCTGCTGTAGAAGCAAGGAGAAAAACATGGTTGCAATAATTGATTACGGAGTCGGGAATCTCTTTTCACTCAAAAGCTCGCTGGCAGAGATCGGGGCAGAGGCAGTGGTGACATCTGATGCAGAGGTCATAGCTGCGGCTGACAGGGTCATACTCCCGGGAGTGGGCGCGTTCGGAGATGCTGCCGCAAAGCTCTGCGAGTCCGGCATGGATGAGATAGTAAAAAGAGAGGCTGCCCGGAACAAACCCGTTATGGGAATATGCCTGGGCATGCAGCTTCTGTTCGATAAAGGATACGAATACGGCGAGCATGACGGGCTGGGTCTCATCAAAGGCTCGGTGCGCCCTATAGCGGATGTCATTCCGGGAGATTACAAAATACCGCACATCGGCTGGAACGCTCTCAAGTTCAAAAAGGAGTCGCCTCTTTTCAAATACACGAAAGAGGGCGATTATGTATACTTCGTCCATTCCTTCTATGCGGCGGACTGCGAAGAGTCAACTATCGCCGTGACGGAATACGGAGCGGATCTGACTGCCGCAGTAGGCAGAGGGTCGGTGTACGGCTGTCAGTTCCACCCTGAAAAGAGCGGCGCGGCGGGACTCAATATACTGCGCGCGTTCATGGAACTGTAAGGAGGACCGGCTATGCTCATATATCCGGCAATTGATCTTTACGGAGGAAAGGCTGTCAGGCTATTCAAAGGCGATTATGATCAGATGACCGTCTACAGTGATAACCCGCCGGAGATAGCGGAGAGGTTCATCGAGGCGGGCGCAGATCATATACATATAGTCGATCTGGAAGGCGCGCGTGACGGCGGTACCCCGAATTTCGATACTGCCGCTGCCATCAAAAAAGCGGCTGAGGCTGCATGCGCCGGGACCGGTCTTAAGGCATTCGCTGAGATAGGCGGAGGCATCAGGGACAGAGATACAGTTAAAAAATACCTGGACGCGGGCATAGACAGAGTCATACTCGGGACCGCGGCCGTAAAAGACCCGGCTTTTCTTGAAAGCGTCACCTCCGAATTCGGAGAGAAGATCGCGGTAGGCATCGACGTGAGAGACGGCCTGGTGGCTATAAAGGGATGGACAGAGCTGTCGGAGTACAGGCTGGACGGATTCGCCCGCATGATGCAGCAGACCGGTGTAAAGACGATCATCTGCACGGACATATC
>JAFUGO010000083.1 GCA_017469325.1 Mogibacterium sp.
CGGCGACTCCGGAGCTAAGCAGCTTTGTCGACAAAGACGGCAAGATCGTGCGCTCAAGGGCAGAGGAAGAGGCAGTCGGAAAAGAGATGGAAGAATGGGCGTCCGAGGTTGAGGCTCATACCGAAGATAATAAGAGAGCTGCATGGGAAGAAATTGAAAGGTCACTCAAAGCAAAAAACTCTTCCGAACGCGAAGTATATATGGATCCGGGCGAAGGTGCCGGCGACGAGGAGATTCAGGATGCGATAAAGTTCCTCGACGACCTCGATGTGGACGGCTACACGATCGTCGCTCCGATGGACGGCGACAAGCGCACGCTCGTGCAGGCGATAGTCGACAGGGAGACGATAGAGGCAAAGGCGAGGATACTCGCACGCAGATATACAGAAGATGTAAAGACTTACGAGAACGCACTGGCCTGGGGCCAGGCGGCGCTCGGTCTGATAGAAAACGGAAAGAACGAGGCAAGGATCATCCTCTCGTACGCAACGGGGCTCGGCGCCACCGAACTCATAACCAGAGGCAAGGAGCTCATGCGCGAGGAAGACTTCGAGGAATACGAGAAGCGCATCTACGCGAGGATCGAAGGAAAGCCGCTTCAGTACATCGTCGGTATGCAGGAGTTCATGGGACTGCCGATCAGGGTGAACCCGTCGGTGCTGATCCCGCGTCTCGATACGGAGATACTCGTTGAGCAGGTTCTCGGGATAATCGAGGGCAAGGAGCTCGAGAGGCCTGAGGTGCTCGACCTCTGCACAGGTAGTGGAGCCATCGGTATCGCGATAGCCGCGAAGGTCCCGGGAGCTCACGTGACCATGACCGACGCATCGGAAGAGGCTCTTCACACAGCGATGAGCAACGCGGGACTCAACAGGGTCAACCGCCGCTGCAGCTTCCTGCTCGGCGACATGTTTGACGCGCTGCCTGAGGACAGTCAGTTCGATATCATCGTATGCAATCCTCCTTACATCGAAAGCGCTGTGATAGACACTCTCGACGTAGAGGTGAAGGATCACGAGCCGAGGATGGCTCTCGACGGAGGAGCCGACGGGCTCGACTATTACCGCGTGATCGCGGACAAGGCGAGCATGCATCTGAAGTCGGACGGAGTGCTGGCTCTCGAGATAGGCGCGGATCAGGCTGTTGCCGTCAAGAGGCTTCTCAACAAGGCAAAGACATACGGAAATGTAAGAGTGATACGCGATCTTGCGCAGCTCGACCGCGTCGTGATAGCCGTAAGGAATTAGGCGCCGGAAACAGGAGGGACTATGACTGAAAAGGAAAGAATGGAGGCGGGCCTCCTGTACGATCCGGGCGAGAGCTCGATCATGGATGAGCAGATGCCGTGCCAGGAGCCGCTCTGGAGATACAATCAGATGGGGCCGGCAGACTTCGATGAGAGACAGAATCTACTTAAGGAGATCTTCTGCGAATGCGGAGACAATGTCTTTCTGCAGGGGCCTGTCAACGCCAACTGGGGCGGCCGCCATGTGCATCTGGGTTCGGACATCTACGCGAACTTCAACCTGACACTGGTAGACGACGGGCACATATATATCGGGAGCGGATCGAAGTTCGGTCCCAATGTGACCATAGTGACGGCAGGGCATCCGGTCCTTCCGGAGCTCCGCAGGGAGCCGCTGCTCCAGTACAACAAGGATGTGCATATCGAAGAGAACGTCTGGGTCGGAGCCGGCGTGACGATTCTGCCGGGCGTGACCATCGGACGGGATTCGGTCATCGGTGCAGGGAGCGTCGTGACCAGAGACATCCCCGCCGGGACAGTGGCATACGGGAATCCGTGCAGGGCGGTGCGCAGCATAGGTGAAAGAGACCGGGAGACTTTCTTCAGAGAAGAAAAGATCGACTGGGATGAGATAGATAAGAGATACAGATAAGAGATACGGAAAACAGGGTGAGTAAAAGGAGGTAAGAGATATGTGCCTTTCAACAGTATATAAGAATGAAGTAAATGACATGAATCTGCTTGCGAAGAACGTGGCAGACATCAAGGTGGACGGAAACAGGATCATCTTTACCGACCTCATGGGGATCCGCACGGAATTCGACGGATCGCTCGAGAAGGTCGATCTGATGGACAACTACGTGATCGTCCGCGGCTAGTTAGAGACGGGACTTTATACAGCCCCGGACAATAACAGATGAAGAGGGAGAGAGAAGATGTATTACAACGATTTCAAGGACCTGAAGCTGTCCGGGCTCGGCCTCGGCTGCATGAGATTTCCTGTGATCGACGGGGACGAGTCGAAGATCGATGTCGCCGCCGTGCAGGAGATGGTCGACTACGCGATGGCTAACGGGATCAACTACTACGATACAGCCTGGGGCTACCACGGCGGCAACAGTGAGACCGTCATGGGTGAGGTCCTGGCAAAGCACGACAGGAGCAGCTATTACCTCGCGACAAAGTTCCCGGGCTATGAGCGCAAGAACTTCGATAAAAAAGAAGAGATCTTCGAGAAGCAGCTCGAGAAGTGCAGGACAGACTATTTCGACTTTTATCTGTGCCACACTCTGACCGAAGAGAACGCTGAGTGGTACATGGATGATGAGCTCGGACTGATGGATTACCTGCTTGAGCAGAAGGCAAAGGGCAGGATCCGCCACCTCGGATTCTCGTGCCACAGCGGCTTCGATACACTGCACCAGTTCGTGAAGAAGTACTGGCGCCATCTGGAGTTCTGCCAGATCCAGCTCAACTATCTGGACTTCGAGTTCCAGGATGCCAAGAGCAAAGTCGAATACCTGAACAACCTCGGCATGCCTATCTGGGTAATGGAAGGACTCAGGGGCGGCAAGCTCGCCAAGTCCTGCCTCGGCGGAGAGAAGCTGCTCGCGAAGAGCAACCCGGATTACACGCCGGCCAACTGGGCGTTCGGATTCCTGGAAACCATACCGGGGGTCACGATGATACTCTCGGGGATGTCAAATCTTGAGCAGCTGCAGCAGAACATCGAGTTCTTCAGCGAAAAGCGCACGATCTCCGATGACGATATCGCGACGCTTCTGACTGCCGCACACTTCGACACACAGGCAAAGGGAACTATCCCTTGCACAGCCTGCAGATACTGCACTTCGGAGTGCCCGCAGGGTCTGCCTATACCTGATCTCTTCGGCGAGTACAATGAGCTCGTATACAACGACAAGAAAGAGATCCCGCTCGCGACTCTCAAATACTATCCGGAGGACAAGTGGCCGGATAAATGCATCGGCTGCGGCGCGTGCGCGAAGGTGTGCCCTCAGCACATAGATATACCGTCCATGATGACTAAGATGGCGGGAATGACAGAAAAGGCTAAGTAGAGCAGAGCAGATAGAGTAGAGGAAGTATTACAGAACAAGGGGGAAGATATGTATTATAACGACTTTCAGGACCTTAAGCTTTCAGCTCTCGGGCTGGGATGCATGAGGCTGCCGACCATCGACGGGAAAGATGAGAATCCTGACGCAGCGGCAACTGCCGAGATGATCGACTACGCGATGGCCAACGGCATCAATTATTACGATACCGCCTGGGGCTATCACTTCGGAAAGAGCGAATCCGTTGTAGGCGACGCTCTGTCCAAATATAATCACAACGATTTTTACATCGCTACCAAGTTCCCGGGCTATGACCTCGGCAACTTCGGCAAGCACGAGGAGATCTTTGAGGAGCAGCTCAGAAAGTGCAAGGTAGATTACTTCGACTTCTATCTGTTTCACAATGTCTGCGAGACCAACATCGACGCATACGTGAATGACGAGTACGGACTGCGCGAATACCTTCTCGAGCAGAAGGCGAACGGCAGGATCCGCCACCTCGGAATCTCGTGCCACGGCACATTCGACACAATGATGAGATTCCTCGAGAAGAACGGAGACATCGTGGAGTTCTGCCAGATCCAGCTCAACTACCTGGACTATGAATTCCAGAACGCGAAGCTCAAAGTCGAGGAGCTCAACAAGAGGGGGATCCCTATCTGGGTCATGGAAGGTCTGAGGGGCGGAACGCTTGCGGCTTCATGTCTCGGCGCTGAGGAGGCTCTTGCGGCGAAGAGGGCTGACTACACACCGGTCAACTGGGCGTTCAGCTATCTGCAGTCCGTACCGGGTGTCACGATGATTCTCTCCGGCATGTCGAGCCTCGAGCAGCTCAAGCAGAACATCGCTTTCTTCGATGAGAAGAAGCCTCTCGATGAAGAGGAGACAGCCATCCTCATGGAAGCAGCTCATAAGGATATTCTGTCCCGCGAGGGAACAGTGCCTTGCACGGCCTGCAGATACTGCATGTCGGTATGCCCGATGGAGCTTGAGATCCCGAGGCTTCTTGAGCTGTACAACGAGCACGTTTACACAGGCGGAGGATTCATTGCACCTATGGCTCTTGCGGCATTTGACGATGACAAGAAACCGTCGGCATGCATCGGCTGCGGAGCCTGCAAGCAGGTATGTCCTCAGCAGATAGATATCCCGGGCACCATGGCAAAGTTCGCGGAACTGGTCAAATAGAAGCCGACGCGCGCGCTGCAGATCCGGCGGGAGACACAGTACAAAAAAACAAGATGTGTTTCATAAATTCTTGATATTAACCCCGAACAGGGGTTAATATTTTTATTGAGAGGGAAACTGGATCCGGTATAGATGTGCCCGCGGGCGCAGTGTATCTTTTATGTGTGCGGGCATCCCGCCGGTCAGATCCCGGGAGGGATATTTTTTTTATTTAATATAAGAGGAGAGATATATGAAAGACCTCAAGCATCTTTTGTATTTTGAGAACCTCCTGCAGACAGCAAATAACGAACTGATCGAACAGGCCAAAAATGACGGCAAGGTGTGCGCTGCGTTCACGTGCGAAAACATTCCTGAGCCGCTTCTGAACCTCGGCGACGCGTTCTCGGTTCGTCTTTTTGCGCCTAATTCCGGATCGCTCGACATAGCTACATACTACATGACCAGCTTTCTGTGCGAGACATCCAGGGCGCTGCTGGAGAGAGCCATAGAGGGAGGCTTCAACTTCGCTGACTGCCTGATCGCGGCTGACGGCTGCACGATGATGAACCGTGCGGCAGAGAACATGGAGCTCCTGCACACGATGGACGAGGGAAAGGACAAATTCTTTTATGAGTTCATGGAGATCCCGATGAAGTCCACCGAGAACGGAGTGCAGCTGCTGAAGCTCCAGAGCCAGAACCATATCCTGAAGCCGCTCCACGACAATTACGGGATCGACATCTCAGAGGAGGCAATGCTCAAGGCGGTCGAAGAGCACAACGAGGTATGCAGGCTGATCCAGGAGATCGGAAACTTCCGCAAAGAGGAAGACCCGCGAATCACAGGATACGAGTTCCACGTGCTCACGCTGGCGACCTATCTGGCGCCGAAGGCTCTGCTCATCGATAAGCTGAGAGAGACTCTCGAAGAGATAAAGACGCGCGAACCGGACGGCAAGAAGTGGCGCGCCAGAGTCCTGGTGGTAGGATCCGAGATCGACGACATCGGAATGATCAAGCTGATCGAGGAGACCGGCACTTACGTATGCGCCGACAGATTCTGTTTCGGATCCCTGCCGGGCAGAGTCCCTATCGAGATCGATCCGGATTCAGAGGACGACGTGCTGACTCAGATCTGCCGCCACTACACGATGATATGCCAGTGCCCGCGCATGATGAATCAGGACAAAGTCTACGGCCGCAAGGCGTACATCAACGAGCTCGCGAAGGAGTATAAGGCCGACGGCATCATCTACGAGCAGGTGAAGTTCTGCGATCCATGGGCTTACGAGAGGATGCTCGGTTC
>JAFUGO010000084.1 GCA_017469325.1 Mogibacterium sp.
CTCTCGGAGTCGCCATAACCGCGAAGGTCGTAAAAGAGATCGCCGCGAAGTTCAGCGATTATGAAGTCGAGATCGTGGAGACTCACCACAACAGAAAAGTCGACGCACCGAGCGGAACAGCCCTGATGCTGGCAGATGCTGTACGCGAAGCAAGACCTGATCTTCACTACAATCTGGGAAGATCGGGCAACGCAAAGCGCGAGCCGGATGAGATCGGCATCAACGCGGTGCGCATGGGCAATATCATCGGCAAGCACGAGGTGATGTTCGGCACGAATACACAGACCATAACCGTGACACATGAGGCCCACGACAGGGGACTGTTCGCTGACGGAGCCGTTGCGGCTGCAAAATTCCTCGTGAACAAGCCTTCGGGACTCTATAATATGAACGATGTCGTTTCAGACTGATAATTAGTTATCGTTATTATACTTGAAAGGGGACATGGACAATGAGAATCGGAATCACAGGGTACGGAAATATCGGAAAAGGCGTTGAAGCTGCAGTTACACAGGCTCCGGATATGGAACTAAAGGCTGTTTTCACAAGGAGAGATCCTGAATCGGTAAAGACTGTTACGGGAGCTCCTGTTATGTCCTATGATGACGTCAGCAAAATGAAGGACGAGATCGATGTCATGATCATCTGCGGAGGCAGTGCGACTGACCTTCCTTGGATGACACCGGAGCTCGCCGGAATGTTCAACGTCATCGACAGCTTTGACAATCACGCAAACATCCCTGAGCATTTTGCGAATGTTGATGCAGCTGCAAAAGAGGCCGGCAAGGTCGGTATCATCTCATGCGGATGGGATCCGGGCTATTTTTCACTTGCCAGAGTATTTGCCGACGCAGCTCTTCCTGACGGAGAGAATTACACGTTCTGGGGACGCGGCGTAAGCCAGGGACACTCAGACGCCATCAGAAGGATCGAAGGCGTTGCGGATGCAAGACAGTACACGGTCCCTGTAAAAGAAGCAGTGGATAAAGTAAGAGCGGGAGAGCATCCTGTATTCACAGCACGCGATATGCACCTCCGTGAGTGCTACGTAGTGGCAAAGGAAGGTGCAGACAAGGCTGCAATAGAAGAGGCGATCAAGACAATGCCTAACTACTTCGAGCCTTATGACACCACCGTGACATTCGTGACACAGGAGGAGCTCAACGAGAAGCACAGCGGGCTGCCTCACGGCGGAAGCGTGCTCAGAAGCGGAACAACGGGCTTTGACGGAGAGTTTGGCAATACGATCGAATTCACACTCGACCTCGGCTCCAATCCGTTCTTTACGAGCCGTATACTGGTTGCCGCTGCAAGGGCTGCTTACAGGATGAATACGGAAGGACAGTGCGGCGCAAAGACTCTGCTCGACGTTCCGCCTGCATATCTCTCGACCCACAGCAGCGCTGATCTGATCGCGCATATGCTCTAAGAGGAACCCGGGAGGGCGAGATCATGCTCTATAAGAATCTTGATGTAAACGAACGCGGGCACCTGACCATAGGCGGGCTTGACGCCTGCGATCTTGCGGCTGAATACGGCACTCCTCTTTACGTCCTCGATGAGGATGTGATACGAGAGAAGTGCAGGACTTACGTCGAAGGCATGCATGAGTGCTTCGGCGCGGATTCGGCTCCGCTTTACGCGAGCAAGGCGCTGTGCTTTAAGGGTATATATCCCGTCGTGGAGTCCGAAGGCCTTTGCATCGATGTCGTGTCGCCGGGCGAGATATATACAGCAGTCTCTGCCGGATTCCCGCCTGAGAAGATGTTCTTTCACGGCACAAACAAGACCGATGAGGATATCAGATACGGCATATCGCAGGGCGTCGGGTATTTTGTCATAGACAACATGAACGAGCTCGGGGCTCTTGAACGCATCGCGGGCGAGGAGGGAATCAGACAGAAGGCTCTTCTGAGACTTACCTGCGGGCTCGATCCTCACACTCTCGAAGCGATAAATACCGGCAGGGTGGATTCGCAGTTCGGTGTTCCTATCGATACGGGACAGGCTGATGAGTTTGTCAAAGCGGCGATCGAATGCGTGAATATCTCTGTCGAAGGCTTCCACAGCCACGCGGGATCGCAGATCTTTGAGAGCGACTCGTTTGACCTCCAGGCGGAGATACTCATAAAGTACGCGGCTAAGGTAAGGGATGAATTCGGACTTAAGGTCAGGATCATCGACATTGGCGGAGGTTTCGGCGTCAGATACACCGAGAAGGATCCGGAGCTAGATCTTAAGGAGCGCATACGCGACGTGGCCGACCACCTTAATGCGGCTCTGAAAGAGTATGATGTGGAGCTCGACGCGGTGTATATGGAGCCGGGCCGCAGCATAGTCGCTGATGCCGGCGTCACGCTGTATGAGACCGGAGGCGTAAAGGAAGTCAAAGGCTACCGCAATTACGTAACGGTCGACGGCGGAATGACCGACAATCCGAGGTTCGCTCTCTATCAGGCAGAATACACTGTCATCAACGCTTCGCGTGCGGATGAGCCTGCAGACTATGAATGCACGGTCGCGGGCAGATGCTGCGAGAGCGGCGACAGAATAGCGGAGTATGTCAGCATCGCAAAGCCTGAAAGAGGCGATGTGATCGCAGTGCTGACAACCGGAGCATATAACTACGCGATGTCTTCAAATTACAACAGGGTGCCTAAACCGGCGATGATCATGATATTGGACGGCAAGGCGAGACTTGTTGTAAAGAGGGAATCCTTCGAAGACATGATGCGCAATGAATTATAGGAGAATTTGTTTTAATGGCAGTTTCTGACGGACTGGACAGAATGAAGACCCTGTTGGACGCCCTCGGACATCCCGAGGCGGACTTCAGGGTCATACATATAGCGGGCACAAACGGCAAGGGATCGACGGCTGTAATGACGGCATCGATACTTGAGGAAGCCGGGTATAAGGTGGGGCTCTACACTTCGCCGCATCTCGAGAGCGAGTGCGAGAGAATTCAGATATGGGACGGAGAGCATCACCTTATAGATCAGGCTCATTTTGATGAGCTTAAAGACAGGGCACGCAGCGCCTGCGAAGGCCTTACCGTGTTTGAAGTCTATACAGCTGCGGC
>JAFUGO010000085.1 GCA_017469325.1 Mogibacterium sp.
ATGTTTTCTTCTTCTGCCCAGCGGACGCCCGATGTATCTATAGTTGCTTTGTTTATGTGTATCCTTACAGCATTCGAGACTGCCTCGCCGATGCTGTTGGCAACATGGAGCCTGAGGAGATAGCCGTCATAAGCTACAGGCAGGACAGCATCATGCCTTATGGCGCGCCACGAATCCTCTTCGCCCGTCTCGCTTATCTCGAGATAACCTGTTACCTCAGGATCATTGACGGATGTTATCTCAGGCAGTTCAAACGGGATGGTCTCTCCGAAGGTGACCGGATCCGGCTCCTTTACAGGACCTACCTCAGGCAGATGTCCCCATACCGCGTAAAGGTCGAGATCGGTATCGACCTCGCCTATCGGCTTAAGAGCTCCATATGAATAGCCGCTGCCGTCCGCTTCTGTGTTCCAGCACATGAAGGCCGTGGATCCCTCCGGATCGCCGAAGATATCTTCTTCTGCCGTATATACTGTGTTTGGAACGGTGACTCTTTCTTCCGTAACGTTGTCTTTGCCGTTGTCGAAGTTGCTGTGATAGCGCACGGTAAAGCCTTCTACGGAGATCGGCTTGCCCTTTCTGTACTTTCCGTATTCCTTCACCGCAAGCCTGCCGCAGCTCGTGCTTCCGTCGCCTTCAGGACTGAAGTCGTCACCGAGGAGGATGTCGTCAAGCTTTGCGCACTGCGCAAACATTCTGTCCATATTGCTGCATCCCGTCGTATCGAAGGACGAGATGTCGAGTTCTGCCAGATTGGCACAGCCTTCGAATACTGAGGACATATCCGACACATTGGAAGTGTCAAATCCGCTGAGGTCTGCCTTCAGCATCTTTCTGCAGCCTTTGAAGAGTCCCGAGATCGAGGCTCCGTCAGGGAATGATATCTCACGTGTCGCGGTCGCGCTCGTGATCAGATCCCTGTATTCATACCAGGGTGAATCCTCCGTGATGCTTTCGGCAACGCCGCCGTCTATGAGCAGATTGCCGTTCTCGTCTATACCCCAGAGGCACTCGCCCCATCTGCCTACTTTTACAAAATTGCCAGCCATTTTTAAGCCCCTTTATTTATTGATTGTTGTATTGGTTTTTCTGTTGCTGCCGCCGTGACGCGGCAATATTATCTGCCGGAACGGCACATAATCATACATAGTAGATTATACTTCATACTCCGATGAAAATAAAGAAATCCGGGACACGTTTTGCGCCCCGGATATCCGTGAAATCATATTCTGTTTTCCGATCGTCCCTTTAGAACTTAGCTACTACAGCACCATTGAACGTGTCTTCGATGAACTGTCTGCACTCATCGGAGTGAAGAGCGTTAATGAGAGCCTGTGTCTTCTCGGATTCCTCGTTGCCTTTGGCCACTACGATGATATTGACGTATGTATCCTCCTGAGCCTCGTCGGTACCTTCTACGGCAACGATCTTGTCCATGATATCCGACTGGATCGCGTAGTTTGCATTGATGACTCCGTATGCGAGGTCAGGGAGTGTTGCAGGGATAGTTGCAGCTTCAAGTTCAACTATCTCGACATTCTTTGGATTTTCTACGATGTCAGTCTTTGTGGCTGTCTCCGTGGTGCCTTCCGCAAGTTTGATCACACCGTTCTCTGCCAGCACCTTGAGGGCTCTTGCTTCGTTTGTGGCATCGTTAGGAACGCCGATCTTGTCTCCGTCAGCAAGCTCGTCGAGCGATTTCTTGCTTTCCGAATAGATAGCCATCTTCTCATAGTGCATGTCAGCAACGGCTACCAGGTCCGTACCGTTTTCTTCGTTGTACTGTTCAAGATACGGAACGTGCTGGAAGTAGTTTGCATCTACGTCTCCATCAGTTGTTGCCACGTTAGGCTGAACGTAATCATCGAACTCGATTACTTCAAGAGTCCATCCGTCCTTTGCGAGTGCGTCTTTTACCGAGTTGAGTATCTCAGCATGCGGTGTAGGCGATGCTGCTACTGTGATAGTCTTGTCTTCTGATGCGCTGTCGTCTCCGCCTCCGCAGGCAGCGAGCAGCCCGACTGCGAATACAAGTACGAGAGCGAGAATGCCGATCTTTTTGATGTTCTTCATGTTGTTACCTCCGTTTTCTTTTCCAATTCCCTATTATAGTTTTATTTATCAGAACGCGCTTCATTCTATTCATTTATTTATAAAACGCCGTTTTGAACTGTTCAGCTGATGCGGTTATCCATTTTCGCGGCGAGCCTGACGCCTATCTCCTGCATGATCTGCACGAGCACAATCAGAACCACTATGGTGATCCACATCACATCCGGCTGGAACCTGTAATGACCGTACCTTATGGCTATATCACCGAGCCCGCCGCCGCCCAGTGTGCCCGCCATGGCGGAGTAGCCAAGTATCGTGATCGTAGCAACGGCCGCACCGTTCAGCAGTGACGGTCTTGCCTCAAGCAGGAGCACCTTGCGGATTATCTGCATGTTGCTCGCGCCCATGGCCTGCGCTGCCTCGACGACTCCCGGGTCGACTTCGAGCAGGCTCTGCTCCACCATCCTTGCCACAAAAGGCCAGGCCGCGAGTATCAGTGCTGCTGTGGTTGCCCAGGTTCCGATACCGGTACCTATGATTTTTCTGATGTATGGCATGAACGCGATCATCAGTATCAGGAAAGGCATCGATCTAATGACATTTACGATGAATCCCATCACCTTGTTGTACGTCGCCGCGGGGCGGATACCGTTTGGCCCCGTTACGATGAGCGATACTCCTACCGGCAGGCCTATCGCGTATGAAACAAGCGTACCGACAACAGTCATTATAAGCGTCTGCACCGTGCCCTCACCGAGGAGCTGTATCAATGTATGAGCATCCATTATTTACCCTCCTCTCTGAATTCTCCGTTGAGCGGATAATCGTAATAGTCCGAATCCTCGGAGATCTCCGTGAAATCCACACCTTCCCTGATGAGAAAGGCCTTCTGCCTCTCCGCAACATCCTTATCGTCTGACAGAGCTATTACCATCTGGCCCTTCTGCTCATCGAGCAGGGCATCCATGTTTGCGTACAGCAGGTTCACCGGTTCACCGGTCTCGAGTATCATGTTGGCTATTATAGGCTTGTAGGCCGTCTGCTCGTTGAAGGCAAGCCTGAGCCGGTTTCTTACTGCGGTCCTGCCGGCGGATGTCTCCCTGTCTTCGGCATCCGGGAAGAAGAGTTTGCGGGCCGCCTTTGTTTTTGGCCTTGCGAACACCTCGCTTACCTCGCCTTTTTCGACTATCTCTCCGCCTTCGATCACGGCTACCTTTGAGCAAAGCTGCTTTATGACTCCCATCTCATGAGTGATCACAACCAGCGTGATCCCGCGCTCCTCGTTGATACGCCTCAGGAGGCTCAGTATGGAACGTGTCGTCTTGGGATCAAGGGCCGATGTCGCCTCGTCGCAGAGGATGACTTCCGGATCCGACGCGAGCGCTCTCGCTATCGCTATTCTCTGCTTCTGACCCCCGGAGAGCTGGGAAGGATACGAGTGCGCCCTGTCTTCGAGGTCAACCACTTTAAGCAGCTCCTTTGCTTTTTCCACGGCCTCCGCCTTTGGCACTCCCGCCAGCTCCATCGGGAACATTATGTTGCCTATCGCGTCCCTCTGCATGAGCAGGTTGAACTGCTGAAAGATCATCGAGATCTTGCGTCTGTGGATGTTGAGCTCCCTGCTGCCGATACCGGTGAGGGTGTTTCCGTTAAAAATGACTTTACCCTCGGTCGGCTGCTCAAGCAGGTTAATTGTTCTGACAAGTGTTGATTTGCCGGCGCCCGAGAGACCGATGATGCCGTACGCGTCTCCTCTCTCAATATCCAGATCGATGTCCCTTAGCGCAACCACCTTACCGCCTTTGGTATCGAACTCTTTGGTCACTCCCTGAAGGCTTATTATGATATCTGCCATTTCTACCCCTTCATCTGAATAAAACAAAAGCCGGGACGGTCTTAACGACCTGTCCCGGCATCTCTTACATTAGAACAAATACACAGTATTGGAATCGTTTTTGACCTTATCCTATGCTATTCATCGGCTCTGCACATGCACATGCCCATCATTCCCATTTCGATCATCATGTTTCTTGCCATGTGAATGTGCTCCTTTCATAAGATAAGTTCGATAACTAATATAGCAACCCCGCTTATTGTTGTCAATCAATTTTTTCGTTATTTTTTGTTGTTCTTCACAAAGTCCAATTACCTGTCTTCGTCCCCGAGCTTGCCGCCTTTTTCTTTGATCTTTTCCCGGATCCAGCTGTAAGTCTCCTTCATGTCATCCATCTCTTTGAACGCATGACGCGGGATCGGCATTATCATCGTGTCGCTCATCCAGACATATATAGCTTCCTCCGTGAGGTCTACCAGCTTGATGTCTTTGTAGTCGAATTCCTGATGATCGCTTCCGGCATCAGTGATGAGTTTATCCTCTCCGAGTGTGATAATGTTCTCATCCGGATGGACCCTTTCCATGGTATTGCCGGATTCCTTTATTGCCCTGTCCTGCTGTCTGAGGATCATCCTCTCCGATACGATCGGACCGCCGATCCCGATGACTGCAGCTATTATGTACGCCAGTATAGTGAAGCTGTGGTCAACATGGAACACCGTGAAAAGCAGCGCTATACAGAGTCCGGAAATGAAATATGTCAGTCTCTGTCTGTTTACCAGCTTGCGGCCACCTGCTGTGTACAGTATGCGGTAACGTCCGAATGCGCTGTAATCGTCATCATTGAGAACGAATCTTATCTCACCTTTATGTCTGTTTTTATTGGTTGCCATCTCTGTCTCCTTTTTTGCATGCGGATCATGTCCGTCTGCATTACGGTTAACAGTATACCACAGGTAACAGTCGCATAGCTTCAAATAGTTTCAATATGAATGAATGTTGACTAAATAAAGCTGCGAGAGTAAATTAATTAGAGTGTCTTCAAAACCAAGAATGAGACACTCTATTATTTGCAGAATTAAATACTCTTTTAATAATTTGGCGGCTTGAA
>JAFUGO010000086.1 GCA_017469325.1 Mogibacterium sp.
TCATTGAGGTGACGTCTCGATATCCCGCCTATATAGAATGCAAGTCTGAGAATGAGAGCGATCACTATTACAGCCAGTATGACCGCAGCTATCGTCTGCAGCCTGCCCATGTGAAAATCTCTTATAGTTCTTTTACCTTTGTCAGCCACTTTTTGCTCCTTTTTCAGGGTCATTTCCTGCCCACTATTGTAGCATCATATGGATAAAATAAAAACAATCAGATACAAGGCTATGTGCTACAATTAATACAGATAACGATACACTTTCGGTTACTGAAGTGAGGATTATAAAAAAGGAGATATTGCTATGGTAAATGAGAAATATTACGGCTATGGCACAGCGCCTAGCATCATCCGTGAGCTCTTCGCCTACGGACTGGAGCAGGCAAAAAAGGTCGGAAGAGAAAATGTCTTTGATTATTCACTGGGCAATCCGAGCATACCTGCTCCTAAAAAGGTAAACGACACCATCAAAAAGCTCGTTAATGAAGAGAGTTCCATCCTTCTGCATGGTTACTCGATGGCTCCGGGATTCGAGAGCACAAGAGAATCCATAGCTGCAAACCTTAGAGAAAGATTCAACACAAACGCGCAGGCTAATGAACTGTTCATGACATGCGGCTGCGCTCCCGCACTCGTATCTGTTGCCTGTGCGCTTACCACAAAACCTGATGACAACTTCGTTGTGATCGCTCCTTATTTTCCTGAGTACAATGTTTTCTTCAAAGCCGGCGGCGGCAAGATCAGAAGAGTAGATCCGGATATTCCTGATTTCCAGATCAATCTTGAAGCGCTTGAAGAAACCATCAATCACGACACTGTTGCAGTTGTTATCAACTCGCCTAACAATCCTTCCGGAGTCGTCTATACAAGAGAGACCCTGGAGAAGATCGCCGGAGTTCTCAAGAGAAAAGAGCTCAAGTACGGGCATTCGATCTATATCATAGCTGACGAGCCGTACAGAGAACTCGTATACGGAGATGCCGTCGTGACATTTATCCCTGAAGTATATGACAACACCATCGTATGCTACTCCTGGTCCAAGAGCCTGTCTCTGCCGGGCGAGCGTATCGGTTATGTATATGTCCCTGCGAAGTGCGCAAACGGAAAGGCCATCTATTCGGCCATCGCAGGCGCCGCCCGTGAGATCGGTTCCGTATGCCCTCCTACACTTATCCAGAGAGTCGTTGAGGAATGCGTAGGCAGTGAGCCTGACCTCGTCGCTTACGATGAGAACAGAAACGACCTGTATAACGGCCTTACGGAAATGGGCTATGAATGCGCAAAACCGGACGGAGCTTTCTACCTGTTCATGAAAGCGCCAAACGGAGATGACTTCGCGTTCAGTGAAGCTGCAAAGCTCGAAGAGAACATCCTCATCGTACCGGGTACCGGATTCGGATGTCCGGGATATCTGAGACTCGCGTACTGCGTATCCAACGAGACCATCAAGAATTCGATGCCGGGCTTCAAACGCCTCATTGAAAAATACGGCAAGTAATCAAAAGCTCAGCCGCTGCTAAGCAGCGGCTGTTTTTTTATGCCTGTTTTCCGGTTGCGGCCAGGATGCCGGTCGCTGCCAGCACCTCGCCCACTCTGGAAACCGTCTTTATCTCAATTTTTTCTTTTACCTCGTCCGCGACATCCTTAAGATCGTATTCGTTCTCTTCCGGGATAAACACTTTGGTGATCCCGGCCCTTTCAGCCGCCATCAGCTTTTCCGGAAGTCCGCCTATAGGAGTTACCGCTCCTCTAAGCGCCACCTCACCGGTCATCGCGATGTGAGGGTCGACCGCGAATCCGGTCACCAGTGACGACAGAGCCGTTGTCAGAGCGATGCCTGCCGAAGGTCCGTCCTTAGGGACCGCGCCCTCAGGTACATGTATATGAAGATCGTTTTCCGCAAACATATTTGCCTTGTCAGGGAAGATCGTCTTGACCAGACTGACCGCTATCCTTGCGGATTCCTTCATCACATCACCGAGCTGTCCGGTGATCACGATCTCTCCCTTTCCCTTTGTGAACATGGTCTCTATGTAGAGTATCTCTCCGCCTACAGGCGTCCATGCAAGTCCTGTCACAACTCCCGGCTTAGGCTCAGGCAGTATCTTGCTGTGCTGTATCGGCCTTGCGTCTATCTCTTCATCGACCACTTCAGGGGTGACTATGACCTTTTCATCAGGCCTTGTCGCTATCTGTACCGCCAGTGTCCTGCAGAGAGTGTCTATGCGCTTTCTGAGTCCGCGGACGCCTGCCTCCATGGTGTAATCGGAAATGATCTTTCTGAGCGCGTCATCGGTCACTTCCATCATGCCGTCTTCGATGCCCATAGCCTCCATCGACTTAGGCACCAGGTGCTCGCGCGCGATGGACA
>JAFUGO010000087.1 GCA_017469325.1 Mogibacterium sp.
GAAGCCGTACATGTTCAGGCGGTAGTTGATGTTCACAAAGACGATATCACTATGCTCCTGGACGAGATTGGCGAAGCTGTAGGAGATCTGCGAGCCCGAGCCGGTAACATACGCCCCGCCGTGGATCCAGAACATTACCGGCTTCTTCTCGGTCTTGTCGTCGGTGTTGACCCAGATGTTCAGGTAGAGGCAATCCTCGGAGGCCAGCTTCTGCACGCAATCCGGATAGCCGTGTGCGCCAAAGGCACACTTTCCGTAGTACTTAGCCTCGAAGACCTTGTCGCTCGCATCCACGTACTCCGGCGCCTTGAAGCGGCGCTCTCCCACGGGCGGCTTTGCATATGGGATCCCCAGCCACGACGCGACCCCGTACTCCTCGCTTCCGACGAAGGTGCCGTTCACGCACTTTACGGCAAGAGCCTCGTTGTAGTCTCCTATGATCTCGCTGTTCAGGTAATCGTACTGCTCTAAACGGACCAGATCTTTGAATTCCCTTTTCATATCTCGGACTCCTTTCTTTCTCTGGAATATGAAATGCTTTATCTGATGGCAGGTATACTCTCAGTCAACGACGCCGCAGTCGCCCCGAAGCCTGATGAATGCAGAACTCTTGAGTTTTAGATATCGTGCCGCATCCCCAGTATATCATGGATATCAGTCTCCTTACAACTGTCAGAGTCCGGAGGAGATCTCAATCAACCGCCTTACAGCGTTCTTTTGTTCCGGCGGAATGCCGCAGGACATCAAAGATATCGTAATTTAGATCCGCAATTTCATTCATCTGCCACGCTTTTGAGATGTAGAGTTCCGTTTCGTTCACATCATCATATTCACACCTTGGCCGGAGTCACTCTGCATCCTTTATTCAGTCAGCATTCACTCAGCATTCTCTCAGGATATCCACATCTGAACACAAAATAAAAGAGTGACAAAACCTTCATAAAATAAGGATTTTAACACTCTCTTAAGACCGTCTCCGGGGGGGATTCGAACCCCCGTTGATGTCATTATCATGATATTCCTAACTCGAATATCATGATATGAATTATAACCATTAGTGCAAAACTGTGCAAGCGGTTATGATAGCCTTGCCGGATAAAACGACGGAAAGAGAATATCCGGTAAAACAGCAGATAAAGCAGAATTCAGAAAGGATCCTGCAGGTATGGATACAAAGGAACAACTGATACAGAGGCTCTCCGATGCAGGATGCACAATGGAGGCGGCGGAACAGATCGGAAGCCTTTACGAAACCGGCAGCTATCGTGAAATGCTGCACCAGATGAAAGTACAGCGCTGCAGCCTCATAGAGCAGATGCATGAGAGCCAGCGCAGGGTAGACCGCATGGATTTTCTGATCCGGAATCAGGAAAAACAGATGAATTAAGAGAAAGAGAGGACAAGGACCATGATGATGAAAGAAGAACTGAAGCTGACACAGGACTGGGATAAGACCTTCCCGAAGAGTGACAAAGCGGATCACTGCAAGGTGACCTTCGTGAACCGCTATGGTATTACCCTGGCGGCAGATATGTATGTACCGAAGGATGCGGCAGGAAAGCTTCCTGCTATCGCCGTCTGCGGCCCCTTCGGCGCGGTCAAGGAACAGTGCGCTGGTCTTTACGCACAGACCATGGCAGAAAGAGGATTTCTTACCATCGCTTTTGATCCTTCCTTCACCGGTGAGAGCGGCGGCAATGTCCGTTACATGGCTTCTCCCGATATAAATACGGAAGACTTCATGGCAGCAGTTGATTTTCTGTCCCTCTGCGATAAGGTCGATCCGGAGCGCATCGGCATTATCGGCATCTGCGGCTGGGGCGGCATGGCGCTTAACACAGCAGCACTGGATACACGTATCAAAGCAACCGTTGCTTCCACCATGTATGACATGACCCGCGTCAATGCCAAAGGTTACTTTGACAGCGAAGACAGCGAGGAAGCCCGCTATCAGAAGAGGGCGGCTATGTGCGCACAGAGACTGGCGGATCTTAAGGCCGGCGAATATACGCTTGGCGGAGGTGTGGTAGATCCGCTTCCGGAGGATGCGCCGTACTTCGTGAAAGATTACTACGATTATTACAAGACCGGTCGCGGCTATCACGTAAGGTCCTTAAACTCTAACGGCGGCTGGAATGTCATCGGATGCGAGTCCTTCATGAACCAGCCCATTCTGAAATATACGAATGAGATCCGGTCCGCAGTCCTCGTCATGCACGGCGACAAGGCACACTCCTGTTATTTCGGAAAGGATGCTTATGCCGATATGGTAAAGGACAGCAAGTATACAGACAACAAGGAACTTCTGATTATCCCCGGTGCTTCCCATACGGATCTCTATGACGGCGGCGAGAATCATGCGATCCCGTTCGACAAGCTCGAGAGCTTCTTTA
>JAFUGO010000088.1 GCA_017469325.1 Mogibacterium sp.
ACCGAGGGCGCCGTAGTCATAGGAGAAGTCACGGAAGAAAACAAGGGAAAGGTCGTCATGACCACCGAGATCGGCGCCCAGACGATGCTCCCGCAGCCGGGCGGCGAACTCCTCCCGCGCATCTGCTAGTAACAAAGTCATGCTTAAAGCCCTGATCCGGTCTCAAAAGCATGACTTTTTCATCTCCATCCGGCCGTCGGACGGCCATCGCAAACCGCAATGTCATGCTTAAAGGCCGGATCGGCCAAAAAGACATGACATTTTCATCTTCGCAGGTATTTGCGGCCTTCCTTGTGCTATAATGGTTTACAGAATTTTTGGGACAATCCACCGGAGGTTTATTTATGGCATTTGCAACAGCAGAAGAATACAAAACAATGGCCGGTAACTTCATCCACGACATAATCGATGAAGACCTCGCCAGCGGAAAGCACACAGAGATCGCTACGCGTTTCCCGCCGGAGCCAAACGGCTACCTGCACATCGGACACGCCAAGTCGCTCTGCCTCAACTTCGGCACAGCACTCAAGTATGGCGGACGCTGCAATCTCAGATATGATGACACAAACCCTACAAAAGAAGACATCGAATTCGTAAAGTCGATCGAGGCTGACGTAAACTGGCTCGGATTCCAGTGGGATGAAAAGCTCTGGGCTTCCGATTACTTTGACACGATGTACGATGCTGCTGTAGAGCTCATAAAGCAGGGCAAGGCATTTGTCTGCGAGCTCACTCCGGACCAGATAAGAGAATACAGAGGTACTCTGACCCAGCCGGGCAAGGAGAGCCCTTACCGCAACAGAACGATAGAAGAAAACCTCGAGCTTTTCGAGAGGATGCGCGCAGGCGAGTTCGGCGACGGAGAGATCTGCCTCAGAGCAAAGATCGACATGGCATCGCCTAACATCAACATGAGAGACCCTGTCATCTACAGAGTAGTTCACGCTTCTCACCACAACACAGGCGACAAGTGGTGCGTATATCCGATGTACGACTTCGCTCATCCGATCGAGGACGCCATCGAGGGCATCACTCACTCCATCTGCACACTCGAGTTCGAGGACCACAGACCTCTCTACGACTGGGTAGTCCGCGAGGTAGGCTGGTGGCCGAATCCGCCTAGACAGATCGAGTTCGCACCTCTCAACATCACAACGATGCTCATGAGCAAGCGCTTCATCCGCAAACTGGTAGAAGAGGGCAAGGTAGAAGGCTGGGACGATCCTCGTCTCTGCACGCTCGCAGGTATCCGCCGCAGAGGTTACACACCTGAAGCGATCCGTAAGTTCTGCAACGACATCGGCGTCACAAAGGCAGACACTATGATCGACATCGCTCAGCTCGAGCTGTGCGTCCGCGAAGACCTTCAGCTGAAGGTGCCGGCTATCAACGTCGTCAAGAACCCTATCAAGGTCATCATCGACAATTACCCTGAGGGCAAGACCGAGATGTGCACGGTAGAGAACAACGCGAAGGTCCCTGAGATGGGCACAAGAGAGATCCCGTTCGGCCGCGAGCTCTGGGTGGACGGCGACGACTTCATGGAAGTCCCTGTTAAGAAGTACTTCAGACTCTTCCCGGGCAACGAGGTAAGATTCAAAGGTGCTTACTTCATCACATGCAACGAGGTAGAGAAGGATGCAGACGGCAATATCGTTGCGCTCCACTGCACATATGACCCTGAGACACACAGCGGCTCCGGATTCGAAGGCCGCAAGGTAAAGGGCACGATCCACTTCGTAGAGGCGAGCACAGCCGTAAAGATCAAGATCAGAGAGTACGGCTACCTCATGAAAGAGAACGAGGAGACAGGCGAGCAGGAGTTCGATCCTGAATCCCTGATCGAGACATGGGGCTATGCCGAGCCGTCGGCAGCTGATGTAAAGCCGGGCGAGAGATTCCAGTTCTTCCGCAAGGGCTACTACATTGCTGACAGCGAGCTTACAACGGACGACGAGAAGGTATTCAACAGCATCGTCGGCCTCAAGAGCAGCTGGAAGTAAACCTGCTCAACACATTGAAGCAAAGGTGTATATTTCTTAAGGTTTAAGGAATATACACCTTTTTTGAGTATAATCATCGTGGATTGCTATGCGGAACGCGGACCCGGGTCACTGATAAGGCCCGCAGCGACATAGCAAGTCGAATCATCGTGGAATTCTATGCGGCAACCACCGCAGAAAAGTGAGGGAAGCATATAGAAGAACTGATCACCGCGATCCTTAATTTCAGCGAGTCGTATCCTGATCTCGCACTCGGCATAACCACCGTCTTCAGGTGGATCTTTGTCGTGCTCGCGGCATACATCCTGATCATTTCCATCGTGTCGCTTCTGACTACCCGCGCGACTCCTGAGATCTGGGGCTACTACATCGTAGAGGGCGGCGGCAACTTCCCTATAACCCACTGGGAGAATGTAATAGGGCGCTCGCGCTCCACGGATATAAACATCCCGCTCGGCAGCGTGTCCAACAACCACGCACTGCTCATAAGGCGCGGCGAAGACAAGTGGATGATCAAGGACCTCGGGTCGCACAACGGCACAAAGGTGAACGGGTACGTGCTTGATCCGGCCAAGCGCTATCTCATCTCGCCGGGAGACCGCATCGAGATGGGAGGAGTGGTCTCGACGATCACACCGCCGAGCATCGAAGAGAGCCGCAACAACAGATTCATGCGCCGTCTCGACAAGGAGCCTGTTGCCCCGTGGAAGATCCTTCTGGCGATCACCGCGTTCCAGCTTATGACCATAGTCCAGCTGATCCTCGGCATGGGCGATGAGATCACAAGGGGAGCCCTGCTTTCGATCGCGCTTCTTTGCGTCGTGATGTGGATATACGTCATGTACTTCAACGCCACGGGCAGAAGAGGCTTCGAGATGGAGATGATCGCGTTCTTCATGACCACAGTGAACCTGGCGGTCACGGCGTCGTTCGACCCAACGGCCGTAATGAAGGAATTCATCGCGATGCTCATAGGACTCGCGCTGATGATATTCATGTGCGTATTCATGCGCGACCTCGAAAGGACCCGCCGGATAAAACCGGTGCTCATAGGTCTTTCGGTGTTTGCGCTTCTTATAAACCTCATATTCGGCACGGCGGAATTCGGAGCCACCAACTGGGTAAAGATAGGCGGCGTGTCGGTACAGCCGTCCGAGATAGTCAAGCTGGCGTTCATTCTGGTCGGAGCCGCTGTGCTCGAAGAACTTTACGACCGCAGGAGCACGATCATGTACGCTGCGTTCTCGTTCTTCTGCCTGGCCTGCCTGGCTCTGATGAGCGACTTCGGTACAGCGCTGATCTTCTTTGCGACATACCTGATAGTCTCGTTCCTCAGGAGCGGTGACTTTTCGCGTTTCGCGCTCACGGGCGTTGGCGCTCTTGCAATGGGACTCATCGTGCTGAGATTCAAACCGTACATAGCGTCCAGGTTCGATGCCTGGGGCCACGTATGGGAGCCTGAATATATCGACAACATGGGATACTCCCAGACACGCACAATGTCGTTCGGAGCCGGCGGAGGACTGCTGGGACTCGGCGCGGGCAACGGCTCGCTCAAGGATGTATTCGCGTCCAACACCGACCTCGTCTTCGGATTCGTGATGGAGGAGTGGGGACTCATCATCGCGATACTGATGGTGCTCTGCATAGCGACACTCTGTTTCTTCGCGGTGATGCACATAGTAGCCGGAAGATCGACATTCTATACGATACTCGCCTGCAGCGCGGCAACGATGCTGCTGGTTCAGACCATACTCAACGTATTCGGCGCGGTAGACCTGTTCCCGATGACGGGCGTCACATTCCCGTTCGTCTCGACAGGCGGAACGAGCCTTCTGACATCATGGGCCATGCTTGCGTACTTCAAGGCCGCGGACATGCGGCGCAACGCGGGGCTGGCATTAAGTAAGGAGGATTAGCCGTGCGAAAACAGGAAAGAAGAGCGTGGATATGTCTTGCGCTTGCCGTGATACTCCTGATCGGCACGGGCATATTCTGCTACAGATACGTAAAACACGGAGGCGAATGGGCCACATTCTACGGGAACGGCCAGATCTACACAGACGGCAGGATCAACCGCGGAACGGTGACGGACCGCTACGGGGAGGAGCTCCTCAGCTGCACCACGGACGGCTTCTATTACAGTGACGATTATGAGACAAGAGTCGCGACCGTTCATGCAGTCGGCGATCCGGACGGGAACATACCGGACGGAGCCATAAATGTATTCAGGAGCCAGATCATAGGCTACGATCTGCTGAACGGTATATACGACACTTCGGCGAGCGGCAAGAGAATAGCTCTGACTATCGACGCGTCCGCAAACCGCGCGGCATATGAATCGCTCGGCTGGCAGACCGGCACGGTCGGCGTGTACAACTGGAAGACGGGCGAGATCGTCTGCATGGTGAGTACGCCTACATTCGACCCTGCCTATGACGACTATTCGGATGAAGAGGATTCCATCTACTTCAACAACTTCCTCGACGGAATGATCACGCCGGGATCCACATTCAAGCTGGTGACCGCAGCAGCCGTGATCGACCACATGGCCGACCGTGATTCGTTCAGGTTCGAATGCGACGGAGTCAACCAGTTCGGTGACGGAGAGAACACCCAGTTCACGGATGTCTATGAACACGGCGAGGTGGACTTTAGGGACGCGCTGGCCAAGTCCTGCAACGGAGCTTTCGGAGCGCTCACCCGCGAGGTGGGCTCAAAAGCCATGAAGGAATATGCCGAGAAGGCGGGCCTCACGGAACCTGTCGAAGTCGACGGCATAAAGACGGCCGCCGGATCCTTTGACTTCCCGTCTGACGATGACGTGAAACTGAGCTGGGCCGGAATAGGCCAGGGCGATGACCTCGTGAATCCATGCGCAATGATGGTGTACATGGGAGCGATAGCTGCGGGCGGTGAACCTGTCCAGCCGACTCTCATAAAGAGCGCGTCGTTCCTTAAGGAGATACGCGGAGGCAGGAGCCTCGGACGCTACATAGATGAAGAAGTCGCCGACGAGCTCAGGTCGATGATGAAGTACAACGTGACCGAGACCTACGGCGAGTATGAGGACATAGACATGTACGCGAAGTCCGGTACCGCAGAGACAGGCTCGGACAGCCCTGACGCCTGGTTCGTCGGATTCACTGATGACGAGGATGCTCCTTATGCATTCGTAGTCTGGATAAAGGGCGGAGGCTCCGGAGCGGAAGCCGCTGCGCCTGTGGCCGCGAACGTCATACGTACTCTGAAGTATTCGCAGCCCGAAGAGTGATCCGCGAAGATAAAGACGGCCGGCTCATACGTCCGGGCACATGTGCCTGTCGGCGCGAACGAATGCTTTTCCGCGCGGATAGGTTCGAAGGATGATTACCGCGCAAATTGCCGGCGGAATGTAAAAATACACTTGTTTTTGTATAAAATCACAAAATCCGGTTGACTTTACTTGCTAAAGTATTATTATCTAACAGTATAGTTACAAATGAATAACACCTGACCCGATAGAGGTCGCGGAGATTATGAGTAACGGTCCGTAAAACGCAGGGAGGCGGGGCCGTGAAAGGATGATCCGCCGAAGCCTTTCAGTAAACCCCTTAAGCTGAACGGCTGGGACGGCGCAATAATATGTGCCGGACTGTCACGTAAGTGGAGCGCTATCA
>JAFUGO010000089.1 GCA_017469325.1 Mogibacterium sp.
TGTCCTTGTCTACGATACCCGTGCAGTAACCCGCGAGGTCGTACTCGTTCACCGGATAGAATCCCGGCATCTCCGCAGTCTCTCCGCCGATGAGCGCCGCTCCGGACTGTACGCAGCCCTCGGCCACTCCCGCGACTATCTGCTCGATCTTCTCCGGTACGTTCTTTCCACACGCGATATAGTCGAGAAAATACAGCGGCTTAGCTCCGCAGCAGATGACGTCGTTTACGCACATCGCAACGCAGTCGATACCGATGGTGTCGTGCTTATCCATCATAAAGGCCATCTTGAGCTTGGTTCCGACTCCGTCAGTCCCGCTGACCAGAACAGGTTTGTTGATGCCTTCGAGGTCCAGTTCAAACAGTCCTCCGAAGCCTCCCACCTGGCCCATTACTCCGGGCACCGCGGTCCTTGCGATATGCTTCTTCATGAGCTCTACCGCTTTGTAACCCGCAGTGATGTCTACGCCCGCTGCCTTATAGCTGTTGGATGATGAATTAGTGTTCATGTTTACCTTCGTTTCTGTATTCCAAAGTACTGCGTATCTCTAGTCTTCTTTGCCTGTCCAGCAATATGTGCACAGGTCGCACTCCGGCAGACCTATCGCCTCGACGACGCCCTCGAGTGTCTGGAACCCGAGCGTCTCGAATCCCATCTTTTCTGCGATCGTCTCGCGCATCCTGCGTCCGCGCTCTGTATTCGCATCCGCGTACTCATCGATGTGCTTCAGTCCCTCTTCGCCCTCGAGCTCGACTATGACCCTCCTCGAGAGAAGATCCATCTCGCTGTTGTTGCGGGAGAAGTTGAGGTATTTGCACGCGTGCATGATCGGCGGACATGCGGATCTCATGTGGACCGCCTTTGCTCCGTTGTCGTAGAGGAACTCGACCGTCTCGTGCAGCTGTGTGCCGCGAACGATGGAGTCGTCCACGAAGAGCAGGTTCTTGTCCTTGATCAGCTCGGTGACCGGGATCTGCTTCATCTTTGCGACCTTGTTGCGCTCTGCCTGTGTGGTCGGCATGAAGCTTCGCGCCCATGTCGGGGTGTATTTGATGAACGCCCTGGCGAACGGCACATGCGTCTCGTTCGAATAGCCGATGGCGTGAGGAGTGCCGCTGTCCGGGACTCCGCCCACATAGTCCACCTGCGAGATGTCGAAGCCGTTCTCCTTGTCGTTTCTGGCCATGATGTGCCCGTTTCTGTAACGCATCACCTCTACATTCACGCCCTCGTAATTCGTGGTCGGGTATCCGTAGTAGCTCCAGAGGAAGGCGCACATCTTCTTCTCGCTGCGCGGAGGCGAAAGCTGTGTGCAGCCGTCAGGCGTCAGCTCCGCGATCTCTCCCGGGCCGAGGTCGAAGACCTGATCGAATCCCGCCTTGTAGAGCGCGAACGACTCAAAGCTCACAGCTGTGGCTCCCTCGCCAATACCTATGGTCATCGGCAGTCTGCCCTTTAAGTCGCGCGCCGCTATGATGCTGCCGCCCTCTTTCAGGATCACGATCGCCGATGTTCCGTCAATGGTCTCCTGTGCGTAACGTATGCCTTCGATGAGGTCGTCCTTCTCCGAGATGAGTGCTGCGGCTAGCTCTGTCTGGTTGATCTTGCCGCCGGTCTTGGCCTCGAGATGTCCGTGGGCCTTGTTGAGAACGATGTCGGTGATCTCGTCGATGTTGTTGATGATGCCGACCGTGCAGATGGCGTAAGTGCCGCTCACGGAGCGGAAGAGCAGAGGCTGCGGATCCATGTCGCTTATGCAGCCAATGGCAGCCGTCCCCTTCATCTTGCCGACAACGCCCTCAAACTTTGTACGGAAAGGCGCGTTCTCTATGTTGTGGATCTCGCGCTGGAACCCGAAGTCTTTATCGTAAGAAGCCAGTCCGCCGCGGCGTGTGCCGAGGTGGGAATGGTAATCTACGCCGAAGTAGACATCGAGGATACAGTTCTCTTTTGATGTAATTCCGAAGAATCCTCCCATAATAACCCTTTTTAACCCTTTCTTACTGTCTGATTATCCCTTTATTCTAGATGCGCTCCATTATGTGGTCGTCCTTCTCGAGGACTGCCTCTGACTCCGCGTCGCGGCGGATGGCCAGAGCGTTTGCGAGATCATCATCCGCGAGGGCCAGGATCTCGGCGGCGAGGAGCGCCGCGTTTTTGCCTCCATCGATGGCGACCGTCGCTACAGGGATGCCGCTCGGCATCATGACGGTCGAAAGCAGGGCGTCCATGCCGTCAAGCGCGGCGCTCTTGCATGGCACCCCGATAACAGGGAGCGTTGTGTTGGCCGCGATCGCTCCGGCAAGGTGGGCTGCCATGCCGGCGAAGGCAATTATAACTCCGAAGCCTTCGTCCCTCGCCGCCAGCGACCACGCCCTTGCTTCAGCAGGCGTACGGTGCGCCGAGTACACATGAGCCTCGAAAGGAATGCCCAGCTCTTTGAGCACGGAAGCCGCCTTCTGCACTACAGGCAGATCGCTGTCGCTTCCCATGATAAGTCCTACTTTTTTCATCTTTTCCTCCGTCTGTCCGCCCTCTCAGATGAGCGGACGCGACCCAAAAAAATGCAAACAAAAACACACTCCAATTGTCGCATTTTCAAGGCTTGCAATCAAATTGTTTTGTGTGTTTTTTATGATGTTTTTCTAAAAATCCCAGAGAAACGGCGCGCCGCCCGGCCAAACTAGCCGAGACGGTCGTTGAACATGTCTCTGTCGTATACTTTTGTGGACCTGTCGTCCTTCTTCATCATGTTTTTGATCGCGTGGTAAAGGCCCCGCAGTATCGCGAACACGATGAACATGACAAGGAATCCGCTTATCCCGTAAGCCATATCCTGACTGTCCATCACGCCGGTCCCGGAGTACCACTGACCTATCTCAACGGCAAAGCTGAATACCATCACCAGCGTGAACACGTAAAGCCATGTTATGACCATCGTGTGCCCCGAGTTGGCAAGCGCCTTAAAGATAGGATACAGCACAAAAAGAAGCGCCATTCCGAAGATGCCGAACATTATAAAGTGCAGCTGCTTATCATCAAAATACCAGCCGCCCTGATCGTTTATGCTGAGTACATGTTCGTGGATCCTCGCGACCCACATTGTAAAATTATATATCCATTCCCACATGGGACGGATTTTACCATAGTTCCTACTATAAGTATGCGAAGATTTACGGATATTCAGAAAGGCCCTCGCACATGATGCACCGGGCAAAGCCCCGACTCCCTTACAAAATATAAAGGTTATTGTTTGTACAGATTTATTGATGACCTCCAAACCGCCTTACTATAATTCACGTACAATCTGATACATTCGGGAAATACCGTCCTTAACGGCACGGCCCGTTTCGTCGTGTATTTCCGTCAAAGATAATAACTTTCAGAGGTGATCAATATGAAAAAGGGCAAAAGGAACATGAAAAACCGGCTCCTTGCGGCAGTCATAACGGCTGTCATGCTGATCGGCGCAATGCCATTTCTCGGAAGCACTCCTGCTTTCACGGCTTCAGCTGCGTCAGTGACGGCGAGCGGCACGATCAATACAAGTGTGACCCTCAGGAAGTCGGCCAGCTCCTCCTCAAAGAAGGTTACCAAGCTCAAAAAGAACGCCTCTGTCACCATCCAGTATGAGGTATTCAAGAGCAAGAAGAGCACTTCCTCTTCCGACCGCTGGTACCGCGTGACTGCCGGCAAAAAGAGCGGATATGTCAAGTTCAACCGCGTCAAGAACATAAAGTATTCGAACACGCAGGGATATACGACGGATTCTCTCAACTACAGAAAAGGTCCGGCCACATCATTCAAAAAAGCCGGCACGCTGAATTCAGGCGCGGCGGTCACTATCCTGATGACCGCGAAAAGGAGCGGCAGCAACCAGATCTGGTATAAAGTATCGGCCGGCGGCAAAACAGGATATGTATCCGGCAAGTATGTACGCATTGAACCTGCGCTCAGGACTCCTACCGCAGCCCAGCTCAAAGGTAAGTCCGCACTCGCGGCATCTCTGCTGACTCACCCGCAAAAGGGCGGCAAGGCAAGAGTCGTATACACATTCACCCCTGACAACTGCAGAAAGATCATGGCCGTGAAGGGCTTCGACAACGCGAAAGTCCCTCAGGGATTCACATTCACGGGCAGCGAATACTACATCCTCTACGGAATGGCCGCAGGGCAGAGCATCGTCAAGTACTCCGCAAACGGGACCAGACTCACCGAGTCCAAGTTCTCATTCTGCATCGGCCACCCGAACGGGATAACATGGGATCCTGTCACAAGGCTGTGCTATGTGTTCAAGGGCAACCAGAAGACCATCTACACATATAATCCGGCAACCAACAAGTTCGGCAAGTCCAAGACCCCGTACTCCTCATCCGGTTGCGGATATGACAAGACGACAAACTCCATCTACGCTACCTCCCACACGGGAATAAGGGCGTACAGTGCAGACGGCAAGTTCACACATAAGAAGCTCTTCTCGAGATGCAGCCACGGTATCTTCCATTACATCCAGGACTGCGGCGCCGGCCAGGGATACATCTTCCACGGCATCAGCGGAGCCAACAAGAAGACCACAAACTTCCTCGATATCTACAGAGCTTCAGACAGCGCATACCTCGGCTCCATCAAGATCACAATCGGTGAGATCGAGAGCGCAGTCGTCGGCAACGACGGTTTCGTACAGCTCCTCATAAACACAAGCGGCGAGACAGACTACATCTGGAGAACCCCGCTCAACGTGAACGAGCTGAAGTTCTAAATAACAGGCGTCGATGCCTCATATTGTTAAATTAAAGCGGTGTCTCCAACGGTTTTGGAAGACACCACTTTTGATTGCCTTTTTCTTTGTTTTCTATCAGCCCTTGCGCAGTTCGGAGATCTTCTGTCTTGCTGTGATTGCCAGATAAAGGATCTCGTTTGCAGGAGTCGGGATGCCGTGCTTGCGTCCCAGCTTTACGACCTCTCCCGCGTACTCGTCTATCTCTATCGGTCTGCCGGCCTCGTAGTCCTGAAGCATGGACATCTTCTTGTCCGGAGGGAAGTTGACGAGCATCTCGATTATCTCGTCGCGGTCCTCTTCATCGATGTCGACGCCCTCGGCCTTTCCGACCGCAAGGATCTCATCCATCAGCATCTTCATCAGCGTGCGGACCTCTTCTACCTGACCGAAGAATCCGCATTCAGCCTGTACTTCCACAGCTGTCTGGCTGGCTCCTGTGTTGAGCATCCACTTGCGCCATTTTGCCTTGCGCATGTCCTCATAGATCTTTACGTTGATCCCCAGCTCTTTTAGCCTTTCGTAAGACTCCTGCACCTCGGGCTTGATCTCGTGGTTGTACTCGTAGCCGATCTGCATCTCGCCCAGAGTGCGGTAGTAAACGCGGCGGCTCATGCGGTGAGCGTCGGTACGCAGGACGACTCCGTAGAACACCCTGTTTTCAGGGAAGTGCTCGCGCAGCAGAGTTGTTGTCGTTATGCCGTTCTCGATCGGGAGCAGGATCGTGTCTTTGTCGATCAGTTTACCTATGTCCTCGATCACGGAGTCCATGCTGTAAGTCTTGGCAGCAAGGATCAGCAGATCGATGTGGATATCCTGCGACGGATCTGAATAGACCCTCGGGAAGAAGACCTCGTTGTTGACAGAGATGCCCTTCGTGACAAGGCGTTCAGCGCGCGCGCCTGTCGCCAGGAGATAGACGTTCTCGGGATCTCTTTTATACATTTCGTACATCAGGGCACTTCCTACAGAACCTGCGCCCAGTATACCTACGTTTTTGATCATAGTTGTTTCCTTTGATTGTTCCTTTTGGGTTTATAAAGCACTTGCATGACGGCAATAAAACTGCCCATCATCTGCCGTAAGGATAACAGAAAACGGGCAATTAAATCCATCTTTATTATCACTTTTAAAAGTAAGGTCGGCCGGACACGATATCACAGGCGCTGTACTCTATAGGCCTTCGCCGAGCGTGTCTATGTTAAGGCCGGTCTTCCAGATGTAGTCCTCGTTGCTCGAATTGTTTGCCAGTATCTCGAGGAATCCGTCCTTGTCCACGATGCAGCTCTCGACTTCCGAGAGGTCGCAGCTGAATGTGCCCAGATACCTGCCGTTCTTCATGTCGTACAGATCTATGTAGTTGATGCCGTGCTTCCCGCTGCCGGACAGGCATCTGAACAGTATGCCCGCGTGTCCGCCGCAGTCCTGCGTGTACATCGTTCCGCTGTGCTTTACCACGCCCGTTGTGTACTTCACGCTGTAGCCGTCGCTTATATCGTACGCCACCATTGCCGTACGTGAGCAGGTGTACAGAAGTTTCTCTTTTCTGTCATAGCCGATGCCCGAGCATCCGTATGAGAGGTTCACCGATCCGTATTCGTCAGTCTCAGGGTCATACGTGAACACCTTTGAAGTCCATCCCTTCGCGCAGTAACAGAGACCGTTCTCGTCGGCATAAGCAAAACCGTTAGGATGTCCCAACGCGATCTTAGGCACGCTGACATCCTTGCCGTCGCCATCCACCTCAAAACTGATGATGCGGTTAGGGCTTCCCATGCCGTATGAGATCATATACTTGTCTCCCGTATACGCAAGGCCCTGAGGCACTACAGCGCCGCCTGCTCCGTACACCGTCTTTGCCACCTCACAGTTTTCGGAGTCCAGATGATAGATTATATTTGGCGACGCGCCTCCCGCGCTGACAGGCTCTCCGTCTATCACTTCGAGCTCCAGTTTTGCCCCGGCGCCTTCATACTCTTTGGTTGCCTTAGCCGTGACTTTGATCTCGGTCACGCCCTCGCCCTTCGGGACTATCTTTCCGGTCGACGGATCTACTTCCGCTACTTCCGGATCGCTCGTCTCGTATACTGTATCGGTCTTGGCGTTCACATCCAGGCTGAACGGTTTGCTGAAAGTGAATTTGGTGATCTTTTTTGTCTCGATGTCCAGGGACTGTGATTTCTTTGTTCGGAAGTACCTTGGCTCTGTCGCTATGCCTTCCTTTTCTTCACTCAGAGAATTGACCACGAACGCATACGAGGTGTTCTCTTTGAGTCCTTCCGCCTTTGCCTCCGGGACATCTGTTTTGAGTTCTGTCCAACTGTCATCTACCTCGACCTTTTCGGCCTGTTCCTTTGCTCTCTCTGCTTCTTCTATTCTGGTCTCAGGGACTTCTTCTATAGATTCCCGCTTCTTTGTTTCTTTATCCCGTTCCTTGTACCAGACTTTGTATTCCTTCGTATTGTTGGTTCCTTCCCAGTCGACTACTATATAGTCGGCGCCTCTTTCTTTGGAGATAAGGGAGTCACGCTCGACCCTGCCGGGATACGCTCTGTAATGGTTGGCAGCCAGTATCGCCGCCAGCGTGAAGGTCGCCATCAGTAGGACCGAGGCAACAGAAAAGAACCTGATCCACTGATGCAGATCAAGATCCACAGCCTTGAGAGCGCGCCTTCTTTTGCGGCTGCCCTTAGGCTCATGACCCTTCCTGGCCGTTTTTACTTTTCTTCCTTTTATAAAATGTGGCACCCCTCGATTTTACGCAAAGACCACCGCCTTGACAAGGGTCTTTGGCGAATGTTCACACAATCATTAATTATGTTTTCCGCCGGCACTCCAGCTGAGCTTTTATACATAAAAACAACCGCTCCCTTTGCGGGAACGGCTGCATCTTTAATCGTGGTTTACTGATCCGCGTCGAACGGCAGTATAGCGACTACTCTTGCTCTCTTGATAGCCTTAGCGACTGCTCTCTGGTGCATTGCGCATGTACCGGTGACTCTTCTAGGGAGGATCTTTCCTCTCTCTGTGATGTATTTCTTAAGAGTCTCAGCGTCCTTGTAGTCGATCTTCTTGTCCTGATCTGCGCAGAACTGGCAGACTTTACGTCTTCTCATGCCGGTATTCATGCGCTTAGGTCTTGAATTTCTTTCCATGATCCGTGCTTCCCCTTTCTTTAGAATGGAATATCATCTTCAGCTGCCTGGAATGTATCAGGCATGTCGTCGAATCCGCCGAATGTATCCGCCGGTTCGCTGAAGCCGGTGCCCTGCATCTCGCTGCCGAAGCCTGCGTTGCCGCCGAATGAGCTCTGGCCGCCGCCCTGGAATGAGCTTCCCTGGTACGAGCCGCCCTGTGCTCTTTCGCCATTGCCGCTGCCGAGGAATTCTACTCTGTCAGCAACAACGTCGGTAGTGTAGACTGTGACACCTTCTCTGTTTTTGTAGCTTCCGGTCTGTATCCGGCCCATAACGGCAACCTGTCTGCCCTTTGAAAGGTAACGGTCACAGGTCTCGCCCTGTCTGCCCCATACCGTGATGCGGATGAAGTCAGCTCCCTGATCTTCGCCCTGTCTTCTCGGTCTGTCTACCGCGATAGTGAAGCGGCAAACCGCAGTCTGGGTGTTAGCCGTATAGCTGAGCTCGGGATCTCTGGCAAGTCTTCCGATAAGTACTACACTGTTCATATGCTTGCCTCCCTGCTACTCTTCGTCCTGACAAACGATGATATGTCTCATTACGTTCTCGTTTATCCTGAGCCTTCTGTCGAGCTCCTTAGGCAGATCTGCCTCAGCCTTGAAAGGCATGACTACGTAGTAGCCAGTGCTCTTCTTGTTGATGTTGTAAGCGAGCTTTCTTTCGCCCCAAACATCAGCTTCGCCGGCCTCGCCGCCTGCGTTGATTACAGACTTAACTGTCTCAACGAGGTTTGCCTTGGTCTCTTCGTCCAGGCTAGGATCAAGCACGAATAGAAGTTCATAATCTCTCATGTTGACACCTCCTGTGGTCCTGATGGCGCAGGTTCGCCCTGCGCAGTCGATATGCGCGTCCGTATTGACGTGCCCTATAATTATACCCATTGACAGACTGATTTCAAGCTTTATTTTTGCTTGTTGTGACCTTCGCCGCAAGCTTCATCAGGTCGCTGCACGGATGCTCAAATACCTTGAGGCTGAAGAATGCGGTCACAAGAACAGCTATCAATATATATACAGCGTAAGCTCCGAGCATAGACGCGTTGCTGCCCGCGAACGCAAGCCCCTTGGCCTGCCCGGCAAGCGCAGCTTTATATGTCCCTCCGAACAGCACGAA
>JAFUGO010000090.1 GCA_017469325.1 Mogibacterium sp.
CCGATTAATTCGTTCTTTTTGGTGACATTGCGCATCGCCCTGTGATATAATCTTACGGCTAGCGCGATGCGCCGGCATATTTCAATTCCAAAGGAAACAGGCATGAAAGACATAGAGATCAAAGAGCTTTTCAGAAACACCGGAGAGTACGCAGACAAAGAGGTAATGATCTACGGATGGGTCAGGGGCAACAGAAGTTCCAACCAGTTCGGATTCCTCTCGGTCAATGACGGCACATTCTTCACACCGGTGCAGGTAGTTTATGAGGCAGACAAGCTGTCCAACTTCCAGGAGGTAGCCAAGTACCGCCTGAGCGCCGGCGTAAAGGTAAAGGGCACACTGGTGCTCACACCTGACGCGAAGCAGCCGTTCGAGATCAAGGCAGAAGAGATCACACTTGAAGCCGACTCTGACTCCGACTATCCGCTCCAGAAGAAGCGCCACTCGATGGAATTCCTGAGAGAGATCGCTCACCTGAGACCTCGCAGCAACACATTCTCCGCTGTATTCAGAGTCAGGAGCGTTGCGGCTTACGCGATCCACAAGTTCTTCCAGGAGAAGGGCTTCATCTATGTACATTCGCCGGAGATCACCTGCAGCGACGCAGAGGGCGCGGGCGAGATGTTCCAGGTAACGACTCTCGACCTCGACAACCTTCCGCGCGATGCTGAGGGCAACATCGACTACAGCAAGGACTTCTTCGGCAAGAAGGCAAACCTGACTGTATCGGGCCAGCTCGAAGGCGAGATCATGGCGCTTGCTTTCCGCAACATATACACATTCGGACCGACGTTCCGCGCAGAGAATTCCAACACTGCAAGGCACGCATCGGAGTTCTGGATGATGGAACCCGAGATGGCGTTCTGCGATATCAACGGCAACATGGACCTGGCAGAGGAGATGATCAAATTCATCATCAGCTACGTCATGGAGAAGTGCCCTGAAGAGATGCAGTTCTTCAACTCCTTCATCGACAAGGGCCTGCTCGAGAGACTCAACCACATCGTGAATTCGGACTTCGTCCGCATCACATACACAGAGGCGGTAGACATACTGCAGAAGTCCGGCAAGAAGTTCGAGTATCCGGTAGAGTGGGGACTCGAGCTCCAGACAGAGCACGAGCGCTACCTCACAGAGGAAGTCTTCAAAAAGCCGATGTTCGTCATCAACTATCCTAAGGACTGCAAAGCCTTCTACATGAGGCTGAACGACGACGGCAAGACGGTAGCGGCTATGGACATGCTGGTACCGGGAGTCGGAGAGATCATCGGAGGCAGCCAGAGGGAAGAGAGATACGAGGTGCTCCTTGACAGGATCCACGAGCTCGGTCTCGAAGAGTCGACATACGACTGGTATCTCGACCTCAGAAGATACGGCGGCGTCTTCCATTCGGGCTACGGCCTGGGATTCGACCGCATACTCATGTATCTGACGGGCATGAGCAACATAAGAGACGTCCAGATGTTCCCTAGGACACCTGGCAACGCCGAATTCTAGAAACAAAACACGACAAACCATAAAATCACTTACCAGGAGGAACAAATGAAAGGCTATTCAAGCGACAAGATCCGCAACATCGTACTGCTGGGACACGGCAGCACAGGCAAGACCACTTTCCTTGAAGCTGGCCTGCTGAACACAAAGGTTATCAGCAGACTCGGAAAGGTTGAGTCGGGCAACACAGTATCCGACTACGAGAAGATGGAGATCGAGAAGGGATACACCATCAACCAGACTCTCGTACCGGTAGAGTATAAGGGCACAAAACTCAACTTCATCGACACACCGGGATTCTTCGATTTCGCAGGTGAGGCAAGAGCGGCTCTTTCGACAGGCGCAACAGCCATCATCATGGTCGACGCTTCGTCCGGCATCCAGGTCGGAACAGAAAAGGCATGGGATCTTGTTAAGGAATACAACTCGCCTACATTCTTCGTGATCAACAAGATCGACAAAGATAACGTAAACGTTGACGAAGTCATCGCAGCAGTTCAGGACAAGTTCGGAACAGCATGCGTTACACTCGACGACAAGGACGCACTCGACGAGGCAGTTGCAGGCGCAGACGAGGAGCTCATGGAGAAGTTCTTCGAGGGCGAGCCGTTCACAGATGAGGAGTTCGCTCACGGTCTGGCAATGGGTATCCACAACGGAGACATCATGCCTATCCTCACAATGAGCGCTATGACAGGCGACGGAGTCGACGAAGTTCTCGATTCCCTCTGCAAGTATGTACCGAAGCCTGAGACAGTAGTCACAGCAGCTAAGGACGCAGATGACAACGACATCGAGATCGCATGCGATCCGGCAGGAGACCTCGTTCTCTACATCTTCAAGACACTTGCTGACCCGTTCCTCGGAAAGATCTCATATGCAAAGGTAGTTTCGGGCACACTCAAGTCCGGAGCTGACGTATACAACCCACGTTCAGAGAAGTCTGAGAAGCTCGGTTCCGTATTCTTCGTAAGAGGAAAGAGCCAGGAGATGACAGACACAGTAGTCGCAGGCGACCTGGTAGCTCTCGGAAAGCTCCAGAACACAAAGACAGGCGACACTCTCTGCTCAAAGGCTAAACAGGTAACAGTTAAGCCTGCAAGCTTCCCTACACCTTGCTACTTCGTAGCTGTAGAGGCTTCGGACAAGAACGAAGACGAGAAGATGGCTCAGGGCCTCTCAAGACTCATGGAAGAGGATCCTACATTCGTTCTCGAGAGAAACGCTGAGACACACCAGACTCTGCTCGGCGGCCAGGGAGACATCCAGCTGGGAATCATCCAGGCTAAGCTCAAAGACAGATACGGCGTAAGCGTAAACGTGATCCCTCAGAAGATCGCTTACAGAGAGACCATCAAGGGCACATCCGACGTTCAGGGTAAGCACAAGAAGCAGTCCGGCGGTGCAGGCCAGTACGGAGACGTTCACATCAGATTCTCGCCATCCCAGGAGGAAGGCCTCGAGTTCAGCGAAGAGCTGTTCGGCGGATCTGTTCCTAAGAACTACGTACCTGCAGTTGAGAAGGGACTCCTCGAGTGCATGGAGAAGGGCCCTCTGGCAGGATGCAAAGTACAGAACATCAAGGCTGTCCTCTACGACGGTTCTTATCACGAAGTAGACTCCAACGAAGTATCATTCAAGATCGCTGCATCGCTGGCGTTCAAGAAGGGTATCGTTGAGGCAAGACCTTGCCTGCTCGAGCCTATCATGAAGCTCGAGATCACGGTTCCTGAGCAGTACGTAGGAGCTGTAATGGGCGACATGCCTAACAGACGCGGTATGGTTCTCGGTATGGATTCCGCACCTGGCGGACAGGTACTCCACGCTGAGGCACCTCAGGCAGAGCTCTTCGACTACGCTATCGCGCTCAGATCGATGACTCAGGCAAGAGGATCCTTCACTGTTGAGTTCGCAAGATATGCCGAGCTGCCAAGCAACCTGGCAGACAAGGTAATCGCTGCTTATAAGGCTTCCTTAGAAGATAAGTAAAGCGGCGTTGCCGCAAGGTCGGAAGCCTTGACCTTCGTCGGCTTCGCTCCTTCGGTAAAAGAAGGAGCAGGAAGAGAAGTAAGCATGATCTCCGGGGGGCTGTGCCCCACCGGTAAAAGCACTGATTAAGAAGATCAAAAACAAATATCATCAAGAGCCCTCACCGCTTACGGATGAGGGCTCTCAAACTAGGAGGTATTAGACATGAATATGATCGACAGTTCAAATGCGAAGGAGCATTCGTATCCTGTTTACGGAAGACAGTTCATATCGTACAAATGGTATAAACCTGTCCTGGTTTTCATATTGTTTACATTGTTCTATCTGATCCTTTCGGTAGCCCTTGTTATAGGGGTGGCGGTCTTTCTGGGAAACGGGTCTATAAACGGTTCTGTTTCGGAGACCGCAAGCGGCGTCTTTTCACAGAGTTATGACGATATGGACCTTGCCAACGCATGGCAGTCGGTAGTAAACCTCGGAAGTGTTGCCGTGATGATCCCTGCGTTGTGGCTCGCGGCAAAAATAGTGCGTGACAGACCGTTCTCATCCTATTCGTCTGCAAGAGGCGGATGGAACGGCAAGGTATTCTGGAAGTCTCTTCTCGTATCTGTCATCTGCCTGGCTGTCCCGATGATCATAAAGGATCTCTTCGTTGAGCACCGCATCAATGATTTCGATATGAAGTTCACTCTCACAAGTTTTGCGGTAGTGACCATCCTCGGTCCTCTGCAGTGTATCGGTGAAGAGTACGCGTTCCGCGGACTTCTCATGCAGACCTTCGGATCCTGGTTTAAGGTACCTGTCATAGCTGTGATCATACAGGCACTCGTATTCATGTCGATGCATCCGTACGATACGGTCGGAAAGATCGGAATAATCGCTTCGGGCCTTGTATTTGCGTTTACCGCATGGATAGGCAGAGGCATAGAGGTCTCGTCTGCATACCATGTTGTCAACAACATGACTATCTTCTACCTGCAGGGAATGAACCTGACGGAGATATCGAGCAGCACGACAGTGAAAGATCTTATATTTGAGCTCTGCACAGGAGCCCTTTATGTACTCGTTATCTTCATCATCAGCAAAAAGACCGACTGGTTCAGTAAGATCAAGCGCGAAGATGCTGCTGAGTGGAACCAGAGGATAGAAGACAAGATCGCCCGCAAAGAGGCAAAAGCAGAAGCAAAGGCGGAGAAGAAAGCCGCCAAGGAAGGACCTGTTGGAGCTCACGACGAAAGCGCTCCGGGTAAGCATTTCAAAAATTAACAGAAACAGGCGGACCCTGCCGCTGAAGGCGGGGCCAGTTTTTGATTTCCGGCAGAGGGTACCTCCCGGGCAGCTTTCTTCTTAAAAATGTTATAGATTCATTTTTATAAGTAGGAGGTTCGGGTATAGTATACGCGGAAGAAATTGGGACATTCCAATACATAAGGAGGGACAGTGAAATGAAAAAGAAATTAGCGTTACTGCTCAGCCTGGCTATGGTACTGACATTCGCTCTTTCGGCATGCGGAGAAGGCAGCGAAAGCGCAGATCAGGATCTTTCCGACAGCAAGTATGTAGGAACATGGGTCTCGGATTCCATGTCGTTCGCCGGTGAAGAGGGCGATATGCAGAGCGTCTTCACTCTGACTCTGAACGGAGACGGAACCGGTACTCTTACAGGCGAAGAGGCAGACGGAACTGAAGATGTGTCAAGCATCACATGGTCGCTCACAGATGAGGGCTTCAAGACCGAGGGTGACGCCAAGATGGATTTCAAGGATGACGGCGATGCCATCGTGACAAAACTCCTGGGCGTTGAGATGCGGCTCGTTAGAGAGGGAGAGGGCGAGACTGCTGATGCAGCTGAAGGAAATACCTATGGCTATACCGGCACAGACCCTGTTGAAGCGGCGTGCTATCAGTATATGGTAGAGACGGTTGCCAAGGACTTTGAGCCTGCTGATGTAAGCATCCCGACTGTGAACATCATTGCCAAAGATGACTCGGCTGAGGATGAAGTCCTCGTTTACGGAGACTTCTGGGTAGAAAACTACAATATTGACGGAGATACACTCAAGTGCGTTTCCGGCGGAAACTTCCCGGGCTGCATGCATGTAAGCAAGGCGGACAACACTGTGACCGCTTTTGATCAGGTCGCTGACGGCAGCAACTTTGAGCCAAGCGCAAAGGAGATCTTCGGTGACAATTATGACGCGTTCATGAAGGTCTACAGCGACAGCGATGCGCGCACGGAACTCAGAAGTAAGACAGTATCCGACTATGTCAAGCAAAACGGCCTTGATGTGAACTACTATCAGGACGAAGGATGGGATCCTGTGGAGATCAGCAAGTAATACCGGATGCGTTCGTCGCAGACGATACGGTCAGACACGGAGCCTGCTCGTGATGAGCGGGCTCTTTTTTGATCGCGTTTTTACACGATGTGCTTGCCGTTATCACCCAAACGACACGCTTATTGTGATATACTGACTACGTATACGGACCGGAGAAGCGGCGGCCGGTGAGCCGTTCCGCACAGAAAACGAAAAAGAACGGAGGGATCCGATGAAGAAGATACTTATAGTAGACGACGAAGAAAAGATCCGCGAGGTCATAAGAGAGTACGCGGAGTTCAGCGGATATGAGGCAGAAGAGGCGGCGGACGGAATGAGCGCCATCGGCATGGTGAAGCTCAACGACTACGACCTCATCATAATGGACATTATGATGCCTAAGCTTGACGGATTCAGCGCGGTAAAGGAGATCCAGAAGATCAAGGATATTCCTGTCATCATGCTGTCGGCCAGGGGCGAAGAGTACGACAAGCTCTTCGGCTTCGAGCTCGGCATCGACGATTACGTTGTGAAGCCGTTCAGCCCTAAGGAGCTTATGGCGAGAGTCAACGCTGTCCTCAACCGCAGAGACGCGTCCGAGAGGAACACATCGACCATACAGAAGTTCGAGGGACTCGAGGTCAACATGGCTGCCCGCACTATAAGCGTGGACGGAAAGCGTGTAGAGCTGACTCCGAAAGAATATGATCTTCTCTTCTATATGATCCAGCACAAGAACATCGCGCTCTCAAGAGAGAAGCTGCTCGAGGACATCTGGGGCTATGACTTCTTCGGCGACGACAGGACCATCGACACGCACGTAAAGAATCTGAGAAACTGCCTCGGACCATACAGAAAATTCATCGTGACTCTGAGAGGAGTCGGCTATAAATTCGAGTACGACGAACAGTAAAGCCGGGAGCTGGCAATGGCTGACCACACAGGTAAGAAGAAAGAGAACAGAAGGACCATCGATACACACAGCATAAAGACGACCATCCTCGTGTCGTTCTTTGTTTTCGCGCTGTTCCTTCTTGCCGTGCTCTGGGGACTGACCAACTTCTTCCTCAACAGCTACTACGAGAGAGCCAGGACCCAGGAAGTAATAAGCACGGCCGCGTCGCTCGAGACACAGCTGGCGCGCGATGTCGAGAGCTTCGATTCGCTCGCGGTGCAGACGGCCGGCGCAAACGGCATATACATAAGGCTGGATGCCGCCGACGGCAGCA
>JAFUGO010000091.1 GCA_017469325.1 Mogibacterium sp.
CCGTGCGACGAGTGGCCGCCGTAGGTGTCGACGATGATCTTGCGCCCGGTGAGTCCGGAGTCGCCCATAGGTCCGCCGATAACGAATCTGCCTGTCGGATTGACATAGTACTTCGTCTTCTCATCGATGAGCTCCGCAGGGACCACAGGCCCGACCACGTGTTTGATCATGTCTGCTCTCACCTGCTCGAGGGAGACATCTTCGCTGTGCTGCGTGGACACTACTATGGTGTCGATCCTTCTGATCTCATCGCCGTCGTACTCGACCGTGACCTGTGTCTTGCCGTCAGGTCCGAGGTAAGGAAGCGTACCGTCCTTGCGGACCTCAGCGAGCCTTCTTGCCAGCACGTGAGCCATCTTGATCGAAAGAGGCATGAGCTCCTCAGTCTCCGTGCAGGCGTAACCAAACATCATACCCTGGTCGCCGGCTCCGATGAGCGCGTCCTCATCAGCTTCTCCGCCGCTCTTGATCTCGTATGACTCATTGACGCCCATCGCTATGTCTGCGGACTGCTCCTCCATGTGCACGCTTATCTCACATGTGTTGCCGTCAAAGCATACTTCTTTTCTGTCGTAGCCGATCTCCGTTATGATCTTGCGCGCGATGGCTTCGTAGTCGACATCGAAATTGCCGGACGCCTCGCCGAATACCATCAGCTTGCCCGTCTTTGCAGCGCATTCGCAGGCTACGTGAGCCTTCGGATCCTGAGCGAGTATGGCATCGAGTATAGCGTCAGACACCTGATCGCATATCTTGTCAGGATGACCTTCAGTCACCGATTCGGATGTAAATAGTCTTTTCATTTTTTCTGTTCTCCTGTATCTGTTACTTCTTCTCTCCGGAGAAGAGGTCGTCTTCCTGATCCGGTCCTCTGCGCCCCGCGTCAGCCGCGGTCTTTTGCAGGCAGAAAAAAATCTCCCTGCCGCACGCAGAGAGAACCTCAGACCCTCATCTGCCGGAGCATGGACTTTGCTCCGTGGGAATTGGCACCTTCACTGCCTGTGAGGTTGCCGCGGGATCATGGGGCCCATTCCCTCCCCCGCTCTTAATAAGGATGAATTAATTATATTCCACACGATCATAAAGTCAAGGAATCTGTTATACTTTATGCATGGCTGAACTCAAACTGATCTACGGAAAAAAATCACCTAATTACGACCACTTCAGGGACTTCGACTTCGACTCCTGCCGCGCGGTATGCGCGAGGCTCATGGGCGTCGTCGCTCTTAAAGTGATCTGGCGCAGCAAAACGAACCGTCGCGAGCGCCTCTACCAGGTGATCCATCTGGACTATTCGGAGTACGGCATCGATGACTACCAGGAATTCATCTGCACTCCGGGCAGCGAGGATTTTTCGGAAAACCGCGAGGCGATGAACAGCGTCTGGAATCAGTTTGTCGCGGTCATGGGGAGCACTCTCACCGATCTCGACGCGTCGTGCGTTCTGAGACTGATCGAGGATGCTCTTCCTCTCGCTTCAGATGATGCGGACCGCGAATACGATAACGAAGAAAACAGGGAGTTCAGGGAGTACGCGAAGCTCAGGCTCGGGCTCATGCAGAACGCTCTGAACAGCCGGGGCATCACCTCGGCGGACTGCGGCAGCATGGATGCGATCGAGCAGACCTCGCCTCTCAAGCTGTCGGCTTTCGAGACTATCAACTACTTTATTATGCGTCTCGCGGACCGCGATATCCCTGCGGCGGCATACCTGTCGACTATAGACGAAGCCGATCTGAAGTCTTCAGGACTGTTTGAGCACGGGATAAAGACTCTCGTCAGATGCGACATAGAAAGAAGCAGCAAGAAGCTCGATCCGCCAAGTGACGGAACATCCTTCCCTTTCCGCGTACGCGCGACCGTTCTCGGAAAGGACGCTTACTACCATTACACTCTGATCATCTGGCTCAGCGGCAGCCAGCGCGCAAGGAATCCGCTGGTGACAGACATAAAGACCGGCTCGGATATCAGGCTGTCCGACTTCGAGGCAGCGCTGCAGATAAGCCGGCCGGAGTTTCTTACGGTCTTCGACTGCAAGGACGACATGCTCCGCGGCTTTGACTCAAAGTACATCGGGCCTTTCGCGAATTCGAATCCGAGGGCCGTACCGAACGGCTGGCTGTACACCGCATACAAGAGCACCAACTCTCATGTGGACAGCTCATCCTACAGGCTGGGCGACGATGTCTACGGCTACGCCCTGCTTTCGATCGCGGGCGAGCTGGTCCTGATGAGCACAGACCTGAGGCATATATCCATGCTCGACGACGCGACCATATTTTCGATGTACTCTCCTTTCATAAGCACCAAAGGAAGGTACCGTATAGACACTCCTGTCTTCCACACTCTGTGCGAAGCGCAGGGGGCCATGTTTGACGACCTGGTCGCGCCGGAAGGGGAACAATAAATACTTTTAAAAAAACATTTGCGGGCCGTTTTCACATTTTGTTCGTTTTTTGCCCGCATTGTTTTCAACAAAACCAAAATGGCTTGATTTTACAAGGTTTGAGACTTTTCCACAAAGATTTCAAAAATCGTATACAATCTTTTCCACTTATGCATGTGGAAAACTCCATGTCCAACTTCGTTGAAATTTCAACGTTTGTAACGATTTTATCCTTGTGTCAACAGGATTTATCCACATATTTTTGAAATCGTCCCGGAAAATGTTTTGTTCGATTTCGTGAAACACGTGAAACATAGGAAAGGAGCCCTGATGGCCACAAAAAGGATCTATCAGACAGACCAGTATGCTGTTTCAAATGAGGCTGTCATAACCTCCGTAACGGAGAAAGACGGCTGCGATATCATAGCCTGCGACGCTTCGGTCTTCTTCCCGGAAGGCGGCGGCCAGCCGTCGGATACGGGGACGGTATCGTTCATCGATGCCTCCGGAGAGCGGGCTGTATTCAGCGTCACCCACGCTTATGACGAGAGCCTCGAGAGCGACGTTATGCATATAACGGATGCTCCCGCGGGGACCTTCAGCGAAGGGGACAGCGTCGTCCTCGCCATAGACTGGGACTTCCGCTTCCGCAGCATGCAGCGCCACTGCGGCGAGCACATGCTTAGCGGCACCATGGATGCCCTCTTCGGCGGAGTCAACAGGGGCTTCCACATGGGAGAAGAATACATAACCATAGACATCGATCTTGACGGACGCATGCTGACTGACGAAGAGCTCGACCTCGCCTCGCGCACGGTAAACGACGCCATATGGGCGGACCTTCCTGTAAGCGTCACATGGTTCGACGACTACGAGTCATCGCTCGTCATGCCGGTACGCAAGCAGGTCCCGCACGACGGAAAGGTCTCTGTCGTTACGGTCGGCGAGCTGCCTGATCCTTATGACTGCATCGCCTGCTGCGGAACTCACCCGGCATCTTCAGCAGAGGTCGGACTGGTCGCCATCTACAAGTGCGAGCCAAACAAGGGCATGAACCGCATCTTCTTTGACTGCGGCAAGGCGGCGCTCGACAAGCTGAGCGCGGACTCGGCCATGCTGGCTGACGCGGCAAAGCGCTACTCCTGCTCCCCTGCCGATCTCGCTTCGAGGCTCGACAAAGAAGCAGAGAACATCTCGGGACTCAAGGCTCGCATCGCTGCGATGACTTCGTACATAAAGATTGGCGAAGAAGAAAAGCTGACGGAACTCGTATCCGGATCGGAAACAAAGAGCCATATATACAGCTCTGATCTTCTGAACACCGACGGCCTTCTGAAGCTGGGCTTCTCAGTGATCAACAAGGTCCCGGGCAGCTTCCTCGTGATGGTGCATCCGGAGTCTCTCACCTGCCTGCTGCTGTCTTCGGCAGAAGATAAGAAGTGCGGCGACATCGTGAAGAGCACCGCTCCGCGCTTCGGCGGCAAGGGCGGCGGGCGCCCTGACAACGCGCGCGCCGTATTCGGCAGCAAGGCGGATATGGAATCTTTCTGCCGTGAAGTGATACAATAGACTTGTAAAGATCACATCATAAGGAGAAAAAAGTATGGACGATAAGATCATTGTGACCATCGACCGTGAATTCGGAAGCGGCGGCCATGAGGTGGCAAAGCGCCTTGCGGAGAGGCTCGGGATAAGATTCTTTGACGAGGAGATCATCGCCAGGGCCGCGGAGAGCACAGGCTATCACGAGGAGTATATACGTGACAACGATGAGAAAGCTCCTGAGTTTTCATTCGGAAGCATGTTCACGGGCATGGAGAACTTCCAGTCCTCGCCTTTCTCGAGGATACAGGAGGAGGAGTTCAACATCATCCGCGAGATAGCATCCGAGGGCAGCTGCGTGATCGTAGGCCGCGCGGCGGACTACATACTCTCCGAGGAGCGCCACGTGAGCATATTCCTCTTTGCTCCTTTCGAGGACAGAGCCAGAAGAAAGCAGCAGATCCACAACATCGCAGAGCCGGAGAACCTCTATGATCTTCAGACCGTAGAGAAGCAGGTGAAGCAGATCGACAAGCAGCGCCGCAGATATTACGAATTCTACACGGACAACAGATGGGGCGGCCGTGACGAGTATGACCTTCTCATCAACACGAGCCGTGCCGGCGTCGAGGGCGCAGTCGACATCATCGAGGCATATATAAAGGGCGGCAAGGACAAAGACCTTATGTCCGACCTCGCTCTTCCTGAA
>JAFUGO010000092.1 GCA_017469325.1 Mogibacterium sp.
GTGAGCGGCGGTAACATCGATGTGAATATACTCTCGCGAGTGATAACAAGAGGTCTGGTGACCAGCGGCAGAAACGCCACGCTCCAGATAGCGCTCGAGGACAAGCCGGGTCAGCTGGTGGACGTTTCCACGATAATCGCTTCGTGCGGAGCGAATGTAACGGGAGTCCACTACGGACATTCCGATCCTAATACCGCGGTCACGAGCTGCGTTCTCACACTGGATATAGAGACAAGAGACTTCGATCAGCTTGCCGAGGTAAGGCAGACGCTGACAGACAAAGGCTTTACGCTTATATAAACGTTTATTTCAGAAAGGACAAAAGAGATGGCAAACAACTTCAGAGTAACAAAAACAACAACACCAAAGGAAAAACCGGACCAGACAGCTCTCGGATTCGGAAAGTACTATACAGACCACATGTTCATCATGGAGTATGACGAGGGTCAGGGCTGGCATGACGGACAGATCGTTCCTTACGGACCTCTTCCGATCGATCCTGCCGCAACGACTCTCCACTACGGACAGATGACATTCGAGGGCATGAAGGCTTACATGAATCCTGAGGGAGGCATCAATCTCTTCCGACCTGATATGAACGCTAAGCGTATGCAGAACTCCAACAAGAGACTCTGCATCCCGCCTATCGATGTAGACCTTTACATCGATGCAGTCAAGGCTATCGTAGATGTCGACAGAGACTGGGTACCTTCACAGCCCGGAACATCTCTGTATATAAGACCGTTCATCATCTCACCGGAGCCTAGCATGGCCGTTCATCCGGCTTCGAAGTACTGGTTCATCATAATCCTGACACCGGTAGCAGCATACTACGAAGGCAATGACAAAGAGCTCCACGGAAGCCACATCTGGGTAGAAGAGGAATTCATCCGCGCGGCTGTAGGCGGCACGGGATTCGCTAAGTGCGGCGGCAACTATTCATGCGGAATGATCGCTGCCACAGAAGCTAAAAAGCAGGGCTGCGAAGAGGTCCTCTGGCTCGATGCGAAAGAGCACAGATATGTCGAGGAAGTCGGCACATCCAACGCCTTCTTCAAGATCGGCGACACAGTATACACATCATCCCTCACAGGATCGATCCTGCCGGGCGTTACGCGTGACAGCGCCATCAGACTGATGAGAGAGTGGGGAATCAATGTGGAAGAAAAGCGCCTCGAGATCAGCGATGTTCTGGCTGCGGCTAAGGACGGATCTCTCACAGAGGCATGGGCTACAGGAACCGCCTGCGTAGTATCCCCGATCGGACTTCTCAGATTCAGAGGAGAGGACTTCCCGATCAACGGCGAGAAGGTAGGCGAGCTGAGCCAGAAGCTCTACGACACACTCTACGGAATGCAGACAGGCACCGCTCCTGACATTATCGGAGACTGGGTAGTCACACTGTAAAAAAGACTCTGATGGGGTCCGCTTCTGTGGCGGATCCCATTTTCAGCTATTAAAGACGGGATGAACAGGGGTATAACATGGCAATCACCAAGAGAGTTGAAAAGATAAGACAAAACTATGTAAACACAAAGCCGCACATCTCATACGAGCGCGCGTGGAGCTGGACGAAGTCCTTTCGGAGGACCGAGGGACAGCCTCATCTGATCCGTACGGCGCAGGCTTTCTATGACACATGCTGCGAGCTTTCCGTAAATATCTGGGAAGGCGAGCTTGTTGTCGGATCGAGCGGCGAGTTCAGAAAGTGCGCTATCCTGACGCCTGAATTCGGATGGCTGTGGATAGACGAAGAGATAGACACCTTCCCGGAAAGAGGGCAGGATCCTTACGATGTGACACCTGAACAGACGGAGTTCATCAGAAAGAACATTTTCCCGTACTGGAAGGGCAAGTCAGTAGAGGAAGCTTTCCTTGCCAGGACATCTGAGGCAACAAAGAAGATAGGAGTCGATACGGGATTCCTCGATACCGACTCGAAGTGGCGAAACGGCATAGGCGAGATCTCCGCTGACTACATCGACGTGCTGCTGCCAAAGGGTTACGGCGGCATAAAGGCTGAGGCCGAAGCTTACATGGCTGAGCTCGATGAGACCATTCCGGCAGAGAAGGCAAAGATCGATTTTTACAAGTCGATGGTGCTGATTGCGGACGGAATGATCACACTGGGCAGGCGCTATTCGGAGAAGGCGAAAGAGATGGCAGCTGCCGAGAGCGACGCTGTCAGGAAGAAAGAACTCGAAGAGATCGCTGACATATGCTCGCGCATACCTGAGCAGCCGCCGGCATCGTTCAGAGAGGCCGTTCAGTTTGTCTGGTTCGTGCAGCTCGGAGGCATCATAGCCGAGAATCCTCTGGCATGGAATCCGGGAAGATTCGACCAGTACATGTATCCGTACTACAAGGCTGATGAAGAAGCCGGGATCATCGATTACGACACAGCGCTCGAACTGGTCGAGTGCCTGTGGCTCAAATACAGCGAGTGGGCATGGACCATCTCGAAGAACACCGCGAGCTTCTTTGCGGGATACACCAACTTCGAGAATCTCACCGTCGGCGGGACAAAAGTGGACGGTTCGGATGCCACAAATACGATCTCATA
>JAFUGO010000093.1 GCA_017469325.1 Mogibacterium sp.
GAGCTGAACAAGATCAGCGGTAAAAAAGCACGTGTCCTTAACGCCGGGGAAGCTGATAAGATCGAAGAAGAGCTCGGAAGGGGCGAGTACAGCGTAAGCTCTATCAAAGCAGGCAAAAGGCAGACGAAGCCTTATGCGCCTTTCACGACATCAAGCATGCAGCAGGATGCTTCGATAAAGCTCGGATTACAGACGAGCAAGACCATGCAAGTCGCTCAGCAGCTGTATGAAGGCGTGAATCTCAAAGGGATAGGGCCGAGAGGTCTTGTTACCTACATCAGGACCGATTCCGTAAGAGTTTCATCACAGGCGGTCGCAGCGGCTGCATCGTTCATAAAAGAGAAGTACGGCGAAGAATATGCCGGCAACAACTACTTTTCAAATAAGAACAAGGCCATGCAGGATGCGCACGAGGCCATCAGGCCGTCGGATGTCACGCTCGAGCCGGATATGATCAAAGACTCGCGGACTCCTGACCAGTATAAGCTGTACGAGCTTATATGGAAGCGCTTCGTTGCCTCGCGTATGGCAGCCGCTAAGTTTGACACCATGCAGGTGCTCATAGAGAACGGCAGATACGAGTTCAAGGCGAACGGCGCCAGGATGGTCTTTGACGGATGGAAAAAGGTCTACAAGACCCAGAATCCTGAGGGAGAGGTCAATGTGCCTAAGCTCACAGAGGGGCAGATCCTCGATCTCGAGAAACTGATCAAGGAGCAGAAATTCACTCAGCCGCCTGCAAGATATACGGAAGCCAGCCTCGTAAAGGAGATGGAAGAAAAGAACATCGGAAGGCCGAGTACTTACGCTTCCATCATTTCGGTACTGGTAAACAGAAAATACATCAAGAGGGTCAAGAAGGCGCTCGAGCCTACAAAGCTCGGATTTGATGTAATCGGCATACTCCAGGATTACTTCGCTGACATCGTCGATGTAAAGTTCACCGGCGAGATGGAAGACAACCTGGATGCTATCGAGCTCGGAAACAAGGAGTGGAAGAGCGTCATAGCAGATTTCTACAAGGGCTTCAGCGAAGAACTCAAGGTCGCCGACCGCGAAGTCGAGCGTATCGAGAAAGAAGTGGTGCTCTCGGACGAAGTCTGCGAGATCTGCGGAAAGCCGATGGCGATAAAAGAGGGCAGATTCGGAAGATTCCTCGCATGCACGGGATATCCTGAGTGCAAAAACACCAAGCCGATAGTGAAATCCACCGGAGTAAAGTGCCCTAAGTGCGGTAAAGACATCGTTGAGAAGAAGGGCCGCAAGTCAGGCAAGCTGTTCTACGGATGCAGCGGATATCCTGAATGCACAGTCGTATTCTGGGACAAGCCTATTGGAAGGATGTGCCCGGACTGCGGTTCGATGCTGGTAAAGACAAACGGCAAAAAGGGCACCGTAAAATGCTCTAACACTGAATGCAAGTATAAGGAGAATAAGAAATGATCCAGTTCCATGCTACGACGATCTGCGCTGTCAGAAGACCGGGTGGAGACATCGCCATAGGCGGTGACGGCCAGGTAACGATGGGCGAGACGACCATAATGAAGAACGGCGCAAAGAAAGTCAAGAAAATCTACAAAGATAAGGTTCTTACGGGGTTTGCGGGTTCTGTTGCGGACGCGTTTTCGCTTACTGAAAAATTCGAGAACAAGCTGGGAGAACACGCGGGCAACCTCAAAAGAGCCGCAGTCGATCTTGCGCAGTACTGGAGATCCGACAAAGCCATGAGGAACCTCGAGGCTCTTATGATCGTGGCTGACGAAGAGGACCTTCTGGTCATCTCGGGCAACGGGGAAGTCATCGTTCCCGACAAGGATGTTGTGGCGATAGGCTCCGGCGGCAATTACGCATATTCCGCTGCCGTAGCGCTTTTTGAGAATACTGATCTTGACGCTGAGACCATAGTCAGAAAATCGCTCGAGATCGCTTCCAATATCTGCGTTTACACCAATAACAACATCACAGTCGAAAAACTCTAGGAGGCGGACATGGCAGACAATATCAAAGACATGACTCCTAAACAGATAGTTGCGGAGCTTGATAAATACATCATCGGTCAGGA